>NZ_JANOJV010000245.1:0-3055 GCF_031418915.1 Chamaesiphon sp. VAR_48_metabat_135_sub
CGCTTGTCGCGAGGGAGGTCTACGCCTGCTATCCGTGCCACACTTGTTTCTCCACTATACTTTGATCTCGATCTCGAATCGATGGCTCTATGAAAGGGTTCGGTTTGGAACTAGCGCAACTCGCCCAATCCTTTACTCTCATTAGATTTCATTCGATCGCCTTTAGGCATCAATAACTAACTAGCAACTTGGACTAGTTATCTTAACCTTGACGCTGTTTATGTTTGGGGTTGGCACAAATTACCATGACCCTGCCACGTCTACGAATGACGCGACACTTTTCACAAATCTTTTTGACAGACGCTCTGACTTTCATGCCAATTTAGACAACACTGCAAGCTCAATATTATAACATTTTCCACCTAATTGTCAGTAGTAATTACGCGACAATTTAGCTGGAGACGATCTACCAGAGGGATAAAGTTGGTAGTTAGGAGTTGGTAGTTGGGAGTGTAATGCTTGCTAATCAAAGCTTTGAGCGATTTTACTCCTAACTATTTCCGCGACTAATCTAAATTATTTTTTATTCCGCAGTCGGTATGTGATTCGACCTTTACTGAGATCGTAAGGGGTGAGTTCGCACTTGACTCGATCGCCAGGAAGAATTTTAATATAGTTGCGACGAATTTTGCCGGAGATATGGGCTAAAACATTAAACCCGTTATCTAGATCGACTCGAAACATGGCATTAGGCAAGGATTCTGTCACCGTGCCCTCCATCTCAATCAAATCTTGTTTAGACAATTAATAAATACCTCAAATGGAGTAGTGGAAAGTTGAAAGTTGAAAGTTAATTTCTAACTACTGGTTATATTTTAACAGGGGCAAGGAGTTGTTGTGTTTTCGCTCAAATTTTGGGGTACGAAGCTCCACCCACAATTACTTAACCAACGCTCCCAAGTCGCTGGTAACGGCTGCCAAATCTCGATCGCCATTAACCTCGCGATAAACGCCCTTCTGTCGATAGTAATCGATCAAAGGTAGCGTTTGCTCGTCATAGACAACCAACCGCCGCCGAATGACATCCTCGGTGTCATCTGGACGATTTTGGATGGTGGCGCGATTGAGTAGTCTTTCGACTAATCGATCTTGAGGGACATCGAGATTAATTGCTAGATCGTAATTTTGACCGATTTCGGTCAGCAATCGATCGAGAAATTCAGCCTGACTGACATTACGGGGAAAACCATCTAAAATCCAACCCGCGCTCACAGCATCAGCTTGGCTCAATCGTCCGCGAATCATGTCTAGAATCAGTGAGTCGGGTACTAGTTCGCCTTTATCCATATAGGATTTAGCTTTTAGTCCTAATTCAGTTTGTCCTTTGACTTCAGCGCGTAAGATATCTCCAGTAGAGATATGGGGAATACCAGCAGATTCAGCGAGAATTTGGGCTTGGGTGCCTTTGCCCGCACCAGGGGCACCGAGAAAAATTAGTCTTGTCATAATTTAGGTGTTAGGTATTAGGCTTTAGGTTTTAGGCAATGAAAGCAGGAATTAGGCTGTCAGATTGAAAACCTGTCGATACTACGACATTCTCACCTAAAGCCTAATCCCTAAAGCCTAATCTTTACCAATCATGCCTTCGTAACGTTGGGAAATTACGAGAGTTTGAATTTGTTTAGCAGTATCGATCGCAACGCTAACCAAAATCAAGAGAGAAGTTGCGCCAAAACCCTTGAAAGTACTGACTCCTAAGCCACTTTCGATCGCAGTTGGGACAGTTGCCACAACGCCCAAAAATACCGCACCCAGTAACGTCAGTCGGGACAGAATAGCCTCGATATATTTACTTGTCGCGACACCAGGACGAACGCCAGGGATACTCGCACCCATTTTCTTGAGGTTCTGTGCCATATCTACAGGGTTCACGACGAGCGAACTGTAGAAATAACTAAAGAAGACAATCAAGAGCACGTAAAATGCCACATGCCCAGGTGTCCCTGGGTATAAAAATTCGTTAATCTTATTGATTACTTGACTGACTGGGCCGCTAGCTGCACTATTAGCAAAAGATGCTAACGCACTAGGTAGAACCAATACTGATGATGCGAAGATAATTGGCATCACCCCACCCTGGTTAAGGCGGAGAGGAAGATAACTGGTGCGTTCGCGTTGGATTCTGCGTCCGACTTGACGACGAGCAGAAATAATCGGAATCCGTCGGGTTCCTTCTTGAACAAAGACGATGCCTACAGTCATCACGACGAAAACGGCGAGTAATGCTACTGTTCGGGTCAGGATCGAGCTGTCACCACTCTGAGCAAGGTTGAATGTATCGCCTAAAGATTTAGGTAAAACAGCGACGATGTTGAGGAAAATCAAGAGTGAAGCACCGTTACCAATACCGCGTTCAGTGATTAATTCCGATATCCACATTACAAACATCGAACCAGCAGTCAACGCTATGACCGTACTAACAGTGAAGAAAAGGCTTTGATGTCCAGGTAGCGTGTATTTTTGGAGCCACTGCGAAATACCAATGCTGTAGATGATGCCCCAGCCACCTGCTATGTAGCGAGTGATTTGGGAAATCTTGCGTCGTCCGGCTTCACCCTCTTCTTTTTGAAGCTTTTCGAGCGCAGGAAGGGCAGTTGTGAGCAACTGAATGATAATCGAGGCATTAATATAAGGAATGATGCCTAGTGCGAAAATCCCTACGGTGGATAATGCACCCCCAGAGAAGATATCTAAAAAGCCGACAGCAGGGCTATTTTTAATAGCTTCGGCAAATGCAACTCGATCGACACCTGGAACAGGAATAAATGTACCAAACCGAGCTAAAATCAGCAAGCCGAGGGTAACTAAAATCCGCCCTCTTAAACCAGCCGCTTGAGCCATCTGTACGAATGTCTCTTGGGCTGATGGTGCTTTTTCTCTACTAGCGTCCATCTAAAATTACCTCGGCAAATTTATTTAATATCAAAACTAAAATATAAAGAACTGTTACCTTTATGAGTCTAAGTATACAATTCTCTAGTTAATTCTGGGGATCTAAAAAAGAATCCAGCACTGCCAATCTTATGTCAAAGGCAATGCTGGAATCAATCTAGTT
>NZ_JANOJV010000246.1:0-3785 GCF_031418915.1 Chamaesiphon sp. VAR_48_metabat_135_sub
ATCTTACTGAACTTCTGAGCTTTATTAATAATTAGTAATTCGTTTCTGCTAGAATGGATGGATAACCAGGGTAACTAGCTCAATGGTAGAGCATCGGACTCTTAATCCGTTGGTTCCGAGTTCGAGCCTCGGGTTGCCCATATGCTCAATCCTCGCTCTGCGCGGGTTTTCTAAGTTCTACCTGACAATTCAAACGATCTTTTCGATCGATCCAATCGGGTAGAATACTTGCTAACAGTCGATAAAAGCTGGGCGAGTGATTGGGAAACCGCAGATGACAGAGTTCGTGGATGATGACGTAATCGATACAATCTTTGGTAGCACTAATTAAGAGGGGATTGAGAAAGATTTTACCGTTGGGGGTACAGCTTCCCCAGCGTTTTGACATGGTGCGAAGTTCGATTCCGGTAGTATGTTCGTTGGCGTAGCCTCTCCTATGGAGAATCGCATAAGGAGCAACTAATTTGGTGCAGTATCGATAACGTTCTCTAAATACGGTCGTCGCTCGATCGCGAAACCAATTAGAAATCGATCTTTCTACATATTCTCTGTCAAATGGTGTCGGCGTACTGACTTCTAATCTGCCCTGCCACAGCCGAATTTTGTCAATTTGACTCTCAATTAGTTTTAGGCGATATTGACGACCTAAATAGCGGTAGCCTTCGCCTGAGACACATTCAGCGGCGGGTAAAGGTGGGGCATATCGATCGAACTTATGTTGTTGTCGGGCAATCCAGGCGGCACGGTGAATGACTTTGGATTCGATCGATTCTATTGTTGCACCTGCGGGAGCTTTGACGATAATACTCCGATCGGGATGAACTTCGATCGCGAGGGTTTTGCGGGGGGAATATTCGAGGGCGAAGGTAATATGTTTACTCCCGTAGGGGATGCGATGAATGTTATCAATTAACTTCATAGGTTTTGGCAATACTAAAAATCTTGGGGACTAGTTCGCTTAAATCGCTCCAGGGAATAAATAGATTGTGAGTCTTTTTTAAGTCATGAACTAGATCGTCTATTTCGTCGATCATCCGATTTTGGATGTCTTGGTGATGTTGCCAATCGCGAATTTTATGTTTGGTGATAATGTCTTCAATGCCGATCGATAGTAATATAAATACGTCTGAATTATTGGTATCACTATCTAGTTTATCCCGCAAAACGTTGTAAAATGCCCGTGCTTGGGGGCGGGTTTGTAATGGTGTCGGAACGTTATTTGCACCGCCACTACGGACGGTTTCTAGGTGCGATCGCATTTGTTGGAGATATTCGATATCGCCGAGACGTTTAGCGCGGTGAGCATCGATCGCGGTTTGGATTAGTTGACTCAATCGTAGGTATAATATGGGATCTTCTTCCATCCTTTCGTTGGCGACTTTTTTGATTCTCGCTGCAATTGCATCGGCTTGAGCCGCTGTTCCCACAATGCTTTCAATTTCGGCATTCGATCGATCTAAATCGAAAATATCCACAGGTTCGATAATAGTGATAAATTCTGACGCGCCGATTTCTTTCTCGACCATTCGCCGAATTTGCTCATCAAATTCGGAATAATCTACTTTTTCTCCATACCTAATTTTGACCAAATCTCTCAGTTTAAGCCAAGATTTTAGATCCTGATTGTAGCGGTGTTTAGTCGATTCGGGCGTTTCAGCTTGGAAAGGCGAATTACTGAGAGCGAGGCGGATATTTTTGGCAAAATCTCGCAAGGCTTCATAAAATTCATCGCGCCTATCTTGGGGTTCGAGCCACTGTTGCAAACTTTCGAGATCCTGACGATTGGTGACTCCTTTAAATACATCCCAAACAGCAGCATGTAAAGTAGGAAGTTTAGCAATTTCCACCCGCACATCGATCAAAGCACCTTCAATATCCGCTCGATCGAACCCTTCCCGCTCCAGGGCGGCGTAGATTTCCAGAGCTTGATTCATTTCGCCAAAAATGCCCCGATAGTCGATTACCAGCCCGTAATCCTTGCCCTCGAATACCCGATTTACTCGCGCGATCGCTTGCAAGATATTATGTTCTTTGAGTCGTTTATCGATGTACAAAACCGCATTGCGGGGCGCATCGAAACCAGTTAGTAATTTATCGACGACGATTAATAAATCTGGCGCGTCTTCCCCATCGCCGCTCTTAAATTTCTCAATTAGTTTGTCTTGATAATTCTTCGGCGTACCATAAATCGCCATCATATCCTTCCAAAAGCGTTGCACTTCCGAGATGTCGGCTTCCTTGACACTATCATTATCTTCGCGGGTATCTGGGGGCGAAATAATTACCTCTGCTCTGACTTTTTTCCAATCATTAATTAATCTTTGATAAGTAATCGCGGCGCGTTTGCTAGATGTGGCGAATTGTCCTTTTAAGCCCGTACCTTTAAAATATTTAGCAAAATGCTCACTGATATCGTAAGCAACTTCTTTCATTCTTGCTTCGGATTCATACAGCGGTTCGGCACTTTTGAACTTCCGTTTTAAGTCGGCTTTTTGTTCAGAATTCAAGTCTACTGTAATGCGATCGAACCATTTATCGACAGCTTCAGTATTTTTAAATTCGCTCTCTCTACCTTCATAAACGATCGGGACTACCGCCTTATCTCCCACGGCTTTGGGCATAGTATAAGAGTGAATAAAGCCACCGAATTTCTGGGCGGTACTTTTATCCTTTTTCAGTAACGGCGTACCTGTAAAGCCGATATAACAGGCATGGGGGAACACATTTCGCATCTTTGCATGAATTTGTCCGTACTGAGAGCGATGGGATTCATCGACGAGGACAAATATATTCGGGCTAGAATTTACACCCTTTTCTCTCGCTACCGTATCGAATTTATCGATCACAGTAGTAATAATTTCGGCTTTGGGTAAATTCAGAAATTCTAGCAACTCTTTACCGCTACGCGCTTGAGTTACAGGTAAATTGCATTTACTAAAAGTTGTTGTTAATTGATCGTCTAAATCGATGCGATCGTTAACTAGAATAATCTTCGGATTGAGAATGCTTGGCTCTCTCACTAAAGCCTTCGCTAACATCACCATCGTCAACGATTTCCCGCTCCCCGTTGTATGCCAAATTACGCCACCTTGACGTGAAAGATCTCCGCGTACTTGCTTGACTCGATCGATTGTAGCTTTGACAGCAAAATACTGTTGATAACGGGCGATCTTTTTGGTGCCATTATCAAACAAAATGTAACCATGAATGATATCTAATAACCGCGCTGGCTGAAGTAAACTATAAAGCAACCGATCTTGAGCTGATACTTCCCTAATTCCCGCCGCCCATAATTCTTTAATCTTTGACTGCACCCAAACTTCGCGCCAGTTTAGTAATTTTTGACTCTGTACTTGAGATAAAGGCACATTAATTAAAGCATAAAGTTCCGCTGCAAAAGTTTCGGGATTTATTTCTTCCTTCCACACTGCCCAAAATTCTTTGTCAGTATAAGTTGTACCATATTGAGCAGCATTTTGCGCGATCGCTAGCAAGATCTGAGTGACACAAAAAAAGTGCGGAATCTCATCAGGGCGATGATTCCGCAGATGTTGACTAATTGCATCGCCAATTGGATCGTTTAGATCTGGGCGTTTACATTCGATCGCGACTAACGGAATCCCATTCACAAAAACAACAATATCAGGGCGACGAGTTTGGGTACTATTGAGACGTTCGATCTCAAATTCATCGGTGACATGATAGACATTATTCGCGGGATTTCCCCAGTCGATATATTTAAGTTGATGGCTTTTCTTATCACCATCGATCGTTTGTTCGAGACT
>NZ_JANOJV010000247.1:0-2776 GCF_031418915.1 Chamaesiphon sp. VAR_48_metabat_135_sub
ACGCGCCCTGGAGGACTTGAACCCCCGACATTTGGTTTTGGAGACCAACGTTCTACCAACTGAACTAAAAGCGCAAGTGTGATGTGGAGTGATATTCCTGGCACTGCACTTTAGTATAATATCATAAACTAAAGTTAATAACCAGGACACTCGAATTAAATCGACGATCCTTACAAAGGACGATCGAACCGTTGTTTGACACGAGTTGCTTTACCGACACGATCGCGAAGATAAAACAGTTTCGCACGACGGACTTTACCGCGACGAATTACTTTGACGTTATCAACCTTGGGAGAGTGTAACAGGAATACCCGTTCCACGCCGATACCTTGGAAGACACGACGAACAGTAACCGTTTTATTGATTCCACCGTTACGCATGGCAATGATAATGCCTTCGTAAGGTTGAACCCGTTCTTTGTTACCTTCTTGAATTTTTACGCCCACACGGACAGTGTCGCCGATGTGAAGGGTAGGCAGATCGGATTTTAGATATTCCGCTTCGATCGAGCGAAGAATTTCCTGAGCTTTCATGTGGTTTGAAAAAATTCACAGAACTATTATCATAGCAGGTGACTGTAGATTTGTCTAACGATCTTTTTGAGGTGCGGCGGAGATCTTTACCCCACCTCAGTCCTGCCCGAGGATGTGAGGAGGGCAAGGTGGTTTCATACAAGCAAAGAAAAATACACAAACCTTGGTGCTTAGTCTTCAACCGCCCGCGATTAAAGTGCGGGCTAGCGACAAAAGTCCACTCAAGTGGACTGAAAGATTGAGGCTGACGGTGAGTGAAACCACCCTGCCCCCTTGGAAAGAGGAGGAGGATAGAAAGCCCCCTTGACAAAGGGGTTGGGGTAAAGATCTCTGCCGCAACTTGATTAATGGCTGAATTTAGGTCGATCGACTCACACTGATATTCACTTAATTAATCTGAGCTGCTAACATATACCTAATCCTAGCCCTCTCGATTTTATGCCTCTAGATAGTCTGATTTCGACCCAAGGCATCATGGTGATGCTGCTTGCCGCCTACGCTGGGGCGATGTGGCTGTTTCTCTCTAGTGCTCCGAAGGTCTACACGGTAATGGTGTCCGATCTCCAAATTGCCCAGGATTTGTACGAAGGATTGTTGAGTTTGCCGATCGCTCAAGTTCCATTGCATTATTATTATGACTACGAGCAGACGATCGGCACTGCGGGAATCGATCCGATGTATTTAGCGGCACCAATGGGTAGAGCTGCAGTGAGAGGGATGAAAGGTTCTGAAGGATTGTGGTATCAGCTCAAGAAAAATACCCAGTTGCATGTAATTACTGGAGCTAGTCTGGGCGAGAAAAATCGTCAACGACATGTTTGTTTCGATCGAGATTGTCTCGAACAAATTCTAATGCGGATTCAAACTCGTGGAGTCAAGCACAAGATTCGCAGCGAGAAACCGCTGAATTTTTTGGTGAAAGACTATGATAGTCGCACGATCGAAATGTCGGAAGCAGCAAATTAGTTGAAAGTTGAGTTTTGAATTGGAAAATTTAGTATTTACAGGCAATCCAGGTACAGGTAAAACCACAGTAGCCAGAATTATTGGTGAGATATATCAAGATCTGGGAATATTATCTCAGGGTCAATTTATAGAAGTCGATCGTAGTAGTCTAGTCGCATCATACGTTGGGCAAACTGCACCTAAAACTATGAAGGCGATCGAATCAGCGTTAGGGGGAGTTTTATTTATCGATGAAGCCTATTCACTTGTGCCCAATGGTAGAGAAGATCCCTTTGGACAAGAGGCCGTTAATACTCTGTTAAAATTAATGGAAGATCACCGCGATAATTTAGTGGTGATTGTAGCTGGATATCAGGATGAAATGGCGAGATTTATTAATTCTAATCCTGGTTTAAAATCACGATTCTCTCGATCGATCAATTTTGAAGATTATGCCCCTGTTGAGTTAACAGCAATTTTCAAATCTTTGTGTGCAAAAAATAGCTATTTATTAGATGATTCAATTTTGCCTACTTTTAACAATCTAGTAACTGATTTTATCGATCGGATCGGCGAATTAGGTAATGGTAGATTTGTGAGAAATATCTTCGATCGATGTATCGCCAATCAATGCAATCGATTGGCTGTTATGGTAAAACCATCTCCTGAAGATTTGAAAACATTTTTAGTCGAAGATATTCCAGCTCGATCTCAATTAATTCAGTATTTGGCTTAGGATTTATGTTGATTCCCAGATCCCCGACTTCTCAAAGAAGTCGGGGATCTATCCTTACAAGTTTAGACAAAAATAGCTATCTTCATCAGAAGATAGCTATAAATATTAACGGAATATCCGTCTAAAAATTATTGAAATTGAGAATTAGTAATCGCCGTAGTCATTACCGCCCATTGGGCCGCCAGCACCAGCACCGCCGTCTTTAGGCTCTGGTTTGTCAACGATGATGCACTCAGTGGTGAGGATCATAGCTGCGATCGAAGCGGCATTTTGCAGAGCCGAACGAGTTACTTTCGCAGGGTCAACGATACCAGCTTCAAACATGTCTACAAACTCATTTGTTGCAGCGTTGTAGCCAACATCAAATGCTTTTTCTTTGACACGTTCAGCGATGATTGCACCGTTTTGACCAGCGTTTTCAGCAATCCGTTTGAGTGGAGCTGAAAGAGCGCGGGTAACGATTAATGCACCAGTTAATTCCTCATCTTTGAGGTTAGCTTGTGCCCAAACTTCCAACTCAGGGGAGAGGTGAGCTAGGGTTGTACCACCACCAGGAACGATA
>NZ_JANOJV010000248.1:0-2272 GCF_031418915.1 Chamaesiphon sp. VAR_48_metabat_135_sub
CAGCTTCTACTTCTGGTGCCCAACGTCCGTGGACAGAATCAAACTTGAGTAAATGTGCTGCTGCCTCAGCCCCGCCTTTAACCTCATTGATATGCACGAATTCTAGTTCCGGCCAACCCCACGCCGCCCGCAAATCTAACCGTCCAATCCGACCAAATCCATTGATGCCTACACGAATTGTCATTTATTTTTCTCTTCTAAAGTTTTAAGTCTTTATATTTACATGACTCTATATTTAGAATCGTTGATATTGACAAGCATCGATATCTTATCAATCTACATCGATATATGTCAATATAGAAGTTATGAAATCTTCAAAGTTACCTATTTTTTGTTGTCCGCCTCTATTAGCTGGTCGCCTGACTGGAGCAGAAGCCGCTAGTGCAGCAGTTTTGTTTCGAGTATTGGGTGAACCAGCACGGCTCCAGTTGTTGAGTCTAATTGCCGCACAGCCGAGTGGAGAGGTTTGTGCTTGCGAATTGGTAGAATCGCTGGGACTTTCGCAGCCAACAGTAAGCCACCACCTCAAGGTGATGTATGAGGCAGGTTTATTGTCAAAAGAGCGTCGAGGCACCTGGATCTACTATCGAATCGTTCAAGCACAATTAGTATCCTTGCGAGAGGTGCTCTCTTAAAATAAAATATCAGCAATTCTAAATTCAAAAAACTAGGAAGAATTGACAGCAGGATTAGGGGTCGAGTAAACACTGACGATCGTGAGGTTGCTGAAATCCCGTCCACAAGATTACGGATGTGTGGCACTGTTGGTACTTTAATCATGCCAAAAAGATTACTCGCATTACTTTTGCCCTGATTGATCTCCATGTGCCGCTGATGCTCCAAACAAGATTCGCTTTGCATGAAGAACACTGAGAATGCTCCTCATACAGCATCACCTAGGCTATATTTAGTTGCATTACTGGCAAGGCGAGGGTCTTTCATCCCCTGAATCGCTCGATTCAGATAGTCGAGCAGGGCGATAAAACTCAGCTTCATTGGCTCCATTCTGCTTCTCTTTTTGAAGTCCTTTTCCGAACATCGTTCGCGCAGCGTCTCTGTAGGAGAATCGAATTCTATAAAGGCTAATCAGTCGAGAATTTCTTGCGACTGCTGCTGGGAATTGGTCATAGAAAAACAGACTGGTATCGACTAAATTATAACATTAGCCGGAGGAAATCTTTCTAAATAATTTGGGGGTTGAATATATCTCTGCCTATTGACTCTATCGATCGCCCTAAAAATCACTCATTTGATAGATGCTATCATCTATATCCAACTGATAGACTACAAGAAATAAATAAATCTATACTTGTATGAAACTCAAAAAAACTATCATTATTTTACCAATAATCTTGGCTAGTCTACTAGCTACCGAAGTTAAAGCTCAGGTCAAACAAAACCGATTGCGAAACACACTTACAGGTGCAGATAGTTGTTTAGATATTATCGAAGATGGTAAAAATAATAGGTTGACGATGACTAAGTGTGCCAATGTCGCTGGACAACGCTGGAGCATGACAGCTAGTGAAAAAAATCCTCAAGCTTATCAGTTGCAAACTCCATTTACAGGTATGGATAAATGCCTGAACATTATTAATGACGGTGAAAATAATAAAGTAACAATGGCTAAATGTAGCGGCTTGCCTGGACAACTCTGGAGCGTTACACCTAGCAAGACAATTTCTGGTTCCTCCGGCTATTATTTTGTGACGAATGCGCTGACAGGTGCGAGTAATTGTTTGAACGTTCTCAATGACGGTAGAAATAATAGGCTGACGATGGCTAAGTGTGACAATATTTCTGGGCAGAGCTGGAGAATTACCAGCACTCCTTAATATACTGCTAATGATTAAAACTGCTGAGAGGATAACTTTTCTCACAGGTTCCTCATCTTTTTTTAATACCATGAGGAATATTCACCTGTCTTAGGATTAGCAAGAATAAAATCTATGAAATGGCAACAATTAATTTTGGCATTTAGTCTCGATCCTAATCAAAAAGGACAATCGATCGATAGTAACCATCCATTAGGCGGTGAGGGATTAATTTTGCAGCAACCGACTACCCGTGCTCAGTTTGCTGCTGATTTTCTCTAGATTGTAGCTGATTTGTAAACACAATTAAGGATAGGAAATAATAACATGAACGTCCAAAATGATAACTTTCAAGAAAACGTCGAAACAATCCAAACTGAATTAGTAACCGGAGAGCATGAAGTAAAAACAGTAGAAAAGATTGGGGTAGAAGAATTTAGTATTAATGGTGATGCCCT
>NZ_JANOJV010000249.1:0-55897 GCF_031418915.1 Chamaesiphon sp. VAR_48_metabat_135_sub
CGAACGTGCTGCGAAACTCAGCGACGAACTCGGCGGCGGTAGCATGACAGCATTACCAATCATCGAAACTCAAGGTAGTGACGTATCAGCGTACATTCCTACCAACGTAATTTCGATTACCGACGGTCAAATCTTCCTCTCCTCCGACCTATTCAACTCTGGTCTCCGCCCCGCAATCAACGCTGGTATCTCCGTATCCCGCGTAGGTTCCGCTGCACAGACCAAAGCAATGAAAAAGGTCGCAGGTAAACTCAAACTAGAACTCGCCCAGTTTGACGACCTCCAAGCCTTCGCTCAGTTCGCATCCGACCTCGACCAAGCGACCCAAAATCAACTCGCCCGTGGTGCCCGTCTCCGCGAAATTCTCAAACAGCCACAGTACTCCCCATTATCTGTACCCGAACAGGTTGCGCTAGTATACGCGGGCTTAAACGGCTACCTCGACGATATCGATGTCAAAAAAGTCACAGGTTACACTGCTGCACTCAAAGACTACCTGAAAAACAGCAAACCTGAGTACGCCAAGACCATCAAAGACAACAAAATGCAGTTGACTGATGAAGCTGAAGCATTGCTCAAAGCTGCGTTAGTTGAATGTAAGAAATCCTTCTTAGCAACAGCTTAGAAGTAAATGGTAGGGAATATTTAACTATTCCCTGCGAGTTTTCTTGAGGGGTTACGGAGATCTACCCACCCCGCCCTATGGGCACCCCTCCGAGGAGGGGACTTTTCAGGGTGTTGGTGAAACTCTATGCCAATAATCTCCAACTAAAATCTAAAGTGAAGTGAATGCCGCTCCAAGCTAGCACACCAGCCATCCATACGCAGGGGAGTTTGAGGGGCGGCGTTCCGCCCCTCAACGGGGGGGTTGGGGGGAGCGGCTCGCGCTCGTCGGGTTCCCCGACGGTTTAGCGAGCCAAGACAGACCCCCCCCAATCCGGGTTCTGCCCTCACTAAAAGAATCGCAACTAATCAAGTTCTTATCGTTTGCCGATAAGCTAACACAAGTATTCCAAGCGATACTTTATTCATAAAAATTATAGATAAAAATAAAATATGGCTAACCTAAAATTTATTCGGGATCAGATTCAATCAGTTAAAAATACTAAAAAAATCACCGAAGCAATGCGCCTCGTCGCAGCAGCTAAAGTACGTCGGGCACAACAACAAGTAGTTGCAACTCGTCCCTTTGCTGACAGATTGGCACAGGTTTTATATAGCCTCAAAAGCCGCCTCACATTCGCCGATGCAACTTCTCCATTGCTCCAACAACGGGAGGCAAAATGCGTTGGTTTATTGGTAATCACAGGCGATCGAGGACTATGTGGCGGTTATAATAGCTCTATCATCAAAAAAGCCGAACTTCGCGCCGCAGAACTCAAAGCGCAAGGATTGAGCTATACATTTATCACCGTCGGACGTAAAGCGACTCAGTACTTCCAACGTCGTAATCAACCGATTAGTGAAAGCTACACAGGACTAGAACAAATCCCGACTGCTGCTGAAGCTGGTAAAATCGGTGATGAATTACTCTCCCTCTTCCTGTCTGAAAGCGTAGACAGAGTAGAGCTAGTTTACACTAAATTCGTTTCCCTAATTGCTTCTCGCCCCGTCATCCAAACCTTACTTCCCTTGACTTCTCAAGGCTTAGAAGTCCCAGATGATGAAGTATTCCGCCTGACTACTCGCGGTGGTAATTTCTCCGTCGAGCGCGAGAAAGTAACCAGCTCAGTTGCGGCACTCCCCAGTGATACGATCTTTGAACAAGATCCCAATCAAATCTTAGATGCACTGTTACCGCTCTATGTTAATAATCAACTCCTGCGGGCGTTACAAGAATCTGCTGCTAGCGAACTCGCCGCAAGGATGACAGCGATGAATAATGCTAGTGACAATGCTAAACAACTCATCGGCTCTCTAACTCTTAGCTACAACAAAGCCCGTCAAGCAGCAATTACTCAAGAGATTCTGGAAGTTGTTGGTGGTGCGGAAGCTCTCCAAGGTTAGATTATAGATAATTTATTTTAGAGACAATCACCAAAATTTAGGGTAGGGGTAATGTCTTGTCGGTTTTTTATTCGGAGGTTCCCTCCGAATAAAACCGCCGCTTCATGAATTACCCCTACCCTAAATTTTAGGTGAATTTTATGCCAATGCTAGCGGCTGAGATCGTTAAATAATTAGCTCGATCGCGAATACTTTGCCAATCTTCCCGTATGATTTCAGCCTGGGGAAATAGAGATCCAGCTAATCCCACCGCTACCGCACCCGCAGCTAAAAAATCGTGCGCATTTGTCACCGTCACTCCACCAGTAGGAATCAAGGGTATTCGATCGATCGGTCCCTGCAATACCTGCAAATAACTAACACCACCTACCGCCTGAATGGGGAATACTTTCACCGCAGTTGCACCAGCTTGCCATGCGGTAATAATTTCTGTTGGCGTTAAGGCTCCAGACACGATCGGTATTTCCGCACTAGTAGCAGCTTGAATTAAACTCAGATCGACATGAGGTGTGAAAATATATTCAGCACCACAAGCGATCGCGTTACGAAGATCGGCTAAACTCAATACTGTCCCCGTCCCGATCGAGCAATCTGGTAATTCTGCTCTGAGTAATTCAATTAACTCCCACGATCGATCGCTATTAGCAGTAATCTCAATTAATTTTATCCCGCCAGCCGCTGCAGCCTGAGCCATTTTCAGCCCGATCCGAAGATCTGTCGATCGAATCACCGCAATTATCCGCTCTTGCCTCACAAACTTTAACCAATCTTCTCTGTAGCTTTGCACGATCGATTATCAGTTTTCTAAGAGGGAATTTCTGGTGGGGTTGGGCGGGTTCGTTCTCGCATTTAGTGCTGCGATTTCTGTCAGATTATTAACGAAAGAATGCGGATTGCAACAGTTTTATTTTTAAAAACTAGATCGGAGCCGTTCCCGCGAGCTTCTCCCGATGGAGAATCGAGGGTTTTCACCTTTGAGAATTGCTGGTAGGGCTGGGCGGGTTCGTTCTCGCATTTAGAGTATGTTGCGAGAATTTTTAGCATAAACCCGCCCCTACAGATCTTAACTATTCACATCAGCACTATAATCTTGCACCGCCTGAGTAATAACTGCACGTAAATCGACATAAGCTTTTGCAAATGGCGGTTGACGCAATGTTAACCCTAACAAGTCCGCTGTCACTAATACCTGCCCATCGCAGTCTACTCCAGCACCGATGCCGATCGTTGGAATTGAGAGCTGTTGGGATATTAATTTAGCTAAATCGGCGGGAATATGTTCTAAAACGATCGAGAATGCACCTGCTCGTTCTAATTCTACTGCTGAAGCTAACAGGCGATCTCGATCGAGTTCCGATTGTCCCTGTTGACGATAGCCTAGTTGATGAACTGATTGGGGAGTTAAACCAATATGTCCCATGACGGGGATACCCACCTCAACTAGTCTCGTTATCGTTTGTACCATTGCTGGATATCCACCCTCAAGCTTCACCGCCTGTGCGCCTGTCTCCTTAAGAATTCTTCCGGCTGACTCGATCGCAACCTCGGTGCTAGTTTGATAGCTCATAAACGGCAAATCGACTACAATCAGCGCGTTTTTGACCCCGCGCTTGACAGCTTTGGCATGGTGAATAATTTCGTCGAGAGTCAGGGGTAGGGTATTCTCATATCCCAATGCTACCATCGCTAGGGAATCGCCAACGAGGATCAGATCTACTCCGGCGGCATCTAAGATTTGCCCGATCGCAAAATCCCACGCTGTCAGCGCGACAATCTGTTTTCCATTAGCTTTAAATTGCAACAACTGGCGAACGGTGGGCATGTTTTGGCGTTGGGAGAAGATTTGATATTTGACTGATAGAGTTGGTAGTTATACACTCTATTGTAGAGCTGTTGAGCCTAAAACCTCACATTTAGAGGCTAAAAGTGTTTTCACTACGCTATGCACTCTCAGTGGCTTTACTTATTACTTATTACTTACTTTAATTTATGAGCGATCTACCAATTGAGGCATCCGAGGATAAGAGTGCCAAGACACGACAGATTTTGGGGATGAAGGGTGCTTCGACTGAGGCGGCTTCGATTTGGAAGGTTCGGTTGCAGTTGATGAAGCCGATTACCTGGATTCCGCTGATGTGGGGGGTTGTCTGCGGTGCAGCTTCCTCGGGAGAGTATACTTGGTCGATCGAGAATGTCCTCAAGGCGGCATTATGTATGTTAATGTCTGGGCCATTTTTGACTGGTTATACTCAGGTGGTCAATGAGTGGTACGATCGAGAAATTGATGCAGTAAATGAGCCTTATCGACCGATTCCTTCGGGAGCAATTTCTGGCTCTCAAGTAGTCGTCCAAATTTTTGTTTTATTATTCGGGGGAATTGGGGTTGCTTATATCCTCGATCGAGCGACACATCATGATTTCCCAATTATGACTTGTTTGGCCGTCGGTGGTGCATTTGTCGCTTATATTTATTCGGCTCCACCATTGAAATTAAAACAAAATGGCTGGTTGGGGACTTATGCTTTAGGTGCGAGTTATATTGCCTTACCTTGGTGGGCTGGTCATGCTTTATTTGGTACGCTCAATTGGACACTGATCGTGATGACTCTGTTCTATAGTTTAGCAGGTCTAGGGATTGCGATCGTTAATGATTTTAAGAGTGTGGAGGGGGATCGACAATTTGGTCTGAAATCTCTCCCTGTGATGTTTGGAATTAAAAAATCTGCTTGGATTTGCGTACTGATGATTGATATTTTTCAAGCGGGAATAGCTGTCTATCTAATGACGATTCACCAAAATCTCTACGCGGCAATTTTATTGTTACTGATAATTCCGCAGATCGTTTTCCAAGACATGTATTTCCTCCGCAACCCCTTAGAAAATGATGTCAAATATCAAGCCAGTGCCCAACCTTTTCTAGTGATTGGAATGCTTGTAGCTGGATTGGCTTTCGGACATGCCGCAATCGGTTGATAAATTTGTCGATTTTGTCGATCGCCTGAAGGGGTTGGGCGAGTTTATGCGTTAGTTATCATTACAATGATAACTAACGAACTCGTTCCTACAGATTCGGAAAACAATGGTAAATTTGTGCTATTACTAATAAAAATAATACCCAACCCGTAAATTTTCTAACGGTGAGGATTTGGACGCATCCATATTCAGTATTTACCATCTCATGAATAAACCCCTCGGCTCAGTAATTGAAGGTTCGCTCACAGGTGGATTGGAAGTGCGATTGCATCCAGATATCTCCGTGGAAGATATGCGGGTGGGCAAATTTTTGGTGGTGCGGGGTAGACAGTATGACTTCTTTTGCTTATTGACAGATGTTTGCTTGGGGACATCGAGCGATCGAATTTTAGTCAATCCACCCCATCCCGAAGACGATTTTCTGCTGGATGTTTTGTCGGGAAGTGGTACTTATGGAACAGTAAATCTGTCGCCGATGTTGATGCTGAATAAATTCAGTCAAATTCCGCCATCACTGAGTGGGGGTGCGAGTTTAAATGGGAATGGGAATGGTAAAGGTAAAAAAGCTAAAGCTGAAAATGGTAAAGCACCCTTAGCATCCTTTGAAGCCCAGACGAATATGGAATGGGAGCTTTTACCCGTCAAGACAGTTCCCAGCCACTTCAGCCAGGTATATGATGCCAATGAGAACGACTTTCGATCGGTATTCGGCTGGGAAGACGATCCGACGCGGAAAAATTTTTCAATCGGGCAACCATTAGACATGGACGTTCCAGTATGCTTGGATTTAAAGAAGTTTGTCGAGCGCAGTAATGGGGTATTTGGTAAATCGGGGACGGGAAAATCATTTCTGACTCGACTGTTACTTGCTGGTGTAATTCGGAAAAAAGTTGCTGTCAATCTGATCTTTGACATGCACTCAGAATATGG
Source organism: Chamaesiphon sp. VAR_48_metabat_135_sub (assembly GCF_031418915.1). Taxonomy (NCBI): domain Bacteria; kingdom Bacillati; phylum Cyanobacteriota; class Cyanophyceae; order Gomontiellales; family Chamaesiphonaceae; genus Chamaesiphon; species Chamaesiphon sp. VAR_48_metabat_135_sub. Next base: position 5,911 of record NZ_JANOJV010000249.1, read on the forward strand.
CTGGGAAGCTGTGCAAGAAGGAAAAAATGTTCGCACTGTTAAAGGATTGCGACAATTATTTCCCAATGAGGTAGTTGTCTACACTCTCGATCCCGAATCCAGCCGTGCGAGGGGGATTCGGGACGCGCAGGATCTTTATCTCACTTATGAGATGATCGATATTGAAGACCTGCAATTAGTTTCGCGAGAACTGGGTTTATCAGATGCGGCGTTAGATAATGCCAATATTCTAGCGAGTGAATATGGCAGCAGTTGGATTAGTCGGCTGCTGGAAATGACTAATGAAGATATTACGATCTTCTGTGAATCGGGGAAGGGACATAAAGGATCGATCTCTTCACTGCAACGTAAGTTAATGCGATTGGAAAAGCTTAAGTATCTTCGCCCAATCAGTCGCCAAGATAATCTCAAAAGTTTAATTCAATCGCTCAGTGCTGGCAAAAATGTGGTGATTGAATTTGGCAATCAATCAGATTTATTATCTTATATGCTGGTGACAAATATGCTCACCCGCCGGATTCATAAACTATATGTAAATAAAGCCGAACAATATCTCCAGAGCAAACAAGAAGCCGATCGACCACATCCGCTGATTATCACGATCGAGGAAGCACATCGGTTCTTAGATCCAGCTATTGCCAAGAGTACCATCTTTGGCACGATCGCCCGCGAAATGCGGAAATTTTTTGTGACATTACTAATCGTCGATCAACGTCCGTCGGGCATCGATAATGAAATTATGTCTCAAATTGGGACGCGAATTACGGCCCTAATTAATGACGAAAAAGATATCGATGCTATCTTCACAGGCGTATCCGGCGCACAGGGTTTAAAATCTGTTTTAGCAAAATTAGATTCCAAACAACAAGCACTAGTATTAGGGCACGCTGTACCGATGCCTGTGGTAGTCAGAACTCGTCCCTACGACCAAAAATTCTATGAAGAAATTGGCGATCCTGATTGGGGCAGTAAGTCAGACGAAGAGATTCTCGTCGCCGCAAAAGCAGCACAAATGGATTTGGGCTTTTGAGTTGTTGTGCTGAGATTTCAAAATAGTGGTGACTCCCAACTAAAATCCAGGGTAGAGCGAATGCCCCTCCAAGCTAGCACACCAGCCATCCATACGCAGGGGAGTTTGAGGGGCGGCGTTCCGCCTCTCAACGGGGGGGGTTGGGGGGGGACCCCCCAGATCCGGGTTCTGCCCCCACTAGGACAATCGAAACTTACTGTTATATGGCGTTTGCCGCTTCGCTTAGTACAACAACTTACCAATCTTTATCCCAAACTGACGTTAATTAGCGAAAAATAATAACTTCGGTGTTCTTAATTTTATGCCTATGAAGCACGCAAACGCATTTTCCGCGTCCAAAATAAGAGCGCGACTAGCATAATTAGTAGAGGGATTGCGAATAAGAATCGATCGGGAGATCGCATAAACTGGAGATAATTATCGATTAGCAAATCTCCCCCAAATAGAGAAATAGTTGCACCGAGAGCGATAAATGGGCCTAATGGTAATGGTTGAATTAGTTTGTTCGCACCTGCTTTAATCCCACCATTTCTCACCGTTGAATATCCAGCCACAGCCACAAAACCAACCAGCGCGAGCGCAGAAGCTAACCCACCTGATAAGAGCACAACTTTCCAACTCGTCCAAGCTCCCACCATTGCCATCAATTTTGCATCGCCGCCGCCCTGCGCACTTTGACCGACCATAATACTGCCCAGAATCAAAATCGTATCATAAATCCAAATGCCCAGCACCATTGCTAAAATGCCTTGGATGAGATATTCTCGACTACCGACGATCGAATGATTAGTATCCAAATAACCTGCAGTAAATTGAAAAGCCAATCCTAAGATTAACCCCGATTGGGTGAGGGGATTGGGTAATGTCATTGTATCTAGATCGATCAGTGTTAATGCCAATAACCAACACATTAGTAGAGAATAACCAACTGTCTGGATCGATAGCCCATAGCGATTGTAAACTAGCACGAACATTATCGCAGTTATCGCTTCAATCAGCGGATAGCGGGGCGAGATTGGTGTATGACAGTGACGACATTTTCCGCGTAATAACAACCAGCCCAAAATTGGGATATTTTCACCCATGCCTAATTGGTGTAAACATTTGGGACAGCGAGATGGCGGCCAAATTACCGATAGGCGAGCCGGAACGCGGTAAACTACGACATTGAGGAAGCTACCGATCGCTGCACCCAACCAAAATACTATTACTTGAACGATCGTGTCGTAAATATTCACTACTACAATTCTTTGCCACTGGCGATAGATTTAGAGAACCTAAATCTATAATTCCCCAACACGACCCACCATTCACCATTAGCTAATCTTCCAATCGATCCACCGAGACAAAAGACTCCTCTGGTAAGAGAATGGGATAACTACTAAAAATTAATTTGCCACGACAACTGAGCTTATTCATCGCTACCCCAATCGGTTGTCGTCGTTGCTTACGATCGGGGTTAATCTGACAATAAAAGCTATAAATATCTTGTGCAGCCCTAAGGAGTGCTGGATCGAACTGTCCGTGAAAATCTGGCTGGGACATGGGAGTAGCTTTAACTTTGGGCGGATCGATCGTAAACACAGTAGTCATTCCTAAAATTATGTTCGGACATTTTAAGATAGATCGGGTTACTTCATCTGTAAATTTAATGAGATCGATAGAAACCCGATCGATCGTTGACTCGGATACCCCTCGAGAGCATCAACAACCGCCCCTAGCTAGATTAGGTTTGTTTTAAGGCTTCAATTAAGACTCGACCCATCTCCCGACAGCCAACTGCGGTCATACCTGCTGACATAATATCACCAGTTCTGTAACCCAGATCCAAAACTTTTAAAACCGCGCGTTCGATCCGATCGGCTGCGTTAGATTGGTGACAGCCATAGCGGAGTAACATGGCGGCACTCAGTACTTGTGCCAAGGGATTTGCGAGATCTTTGCCGGCGATATCTGGAGCCGAACCGTGAACTGGTTCAAATACGCCCAATCCCGTCGCACCCAAGCTCGCCGAGGGTAGCATTCCGATACTTCCCGTCAACATCGCGGCGGCATCGGAGAGAATATCTCCGAATAAATTACTGGTAACGATCGTGTCAAACTGTTTGGGGGCGCGGACTAATTGCATCGCCGCATTATCTACATACATGTGGGTGAGTTCCACATCGGGATAGTCTTTTGCCATTAAGGTGACTCGATCGCGCCATAATTGGGAGACTTCCAATACATTCGCTTTATCCACCGAACACAGCTTCTTCGTCCGTTTTTGAGCCGTTTCAAATCCAACCTTCGCAATTCGATCGATCTCGCTCTCGGTATACGCCATCGTATTCACCCCCCGTTTTTCCCCTGTCTCGGTTGTAAAAATTCCCTTGGGTTCGCCAAAATAGACACCGCCAGTTAATTCTCTTACTACCATCATATCCACCCCCTCAACGATCTCTCGTTTGAGGCTAGAAGCGTCAATAAGCTGGGGTAAAACTGCCGCAGGTCGTAAGTTAGCAAATAGACCTAAACCCGCTCTCAAGCCCAATAAACCCGTCTCTGGACGCAGATGGCGCGGCAGATTGTCCCACTCATAACCACCAATAGCGGCTAATAATACCCCATCGCTTTGCTTACAAGTCTCCAAAGTCTCTGCGGGCAAGGGTTCCCCAGTTGCCTCGATCGCCGCACCACCAATCAATGCCGTGGTAAATTCAAAATTGAGATCCTCTTGTTTGGCTACAACCTCCAGCACATCTACAGCTACCGCCATAATTTCTGGGCCGATTCCATCCCCAGGTAACAGGGTGATGCGATAAGTTTGAGTCATGTTGCTTGCCTTGCGATCGATAACTTGATATTCTACTGTCGATCGGGACTTAGTGGATAGTCAATGGTGAATAGAGATAACATCCCAAAATAATCTATTCCATTTCGATCGATCATTATAGCAGTCGCTAGGGTAGTTAGGACGTTTTGTTAGGATCTGAACATATCCTAACGACTCATTATCATGTGAATTTTAGTGCTTGGTCTGAAACCGCCGCCGAATGAATTCGGGGCTAATGATACAAAGTCCGCCTGCGCGGACTAGGAAATTAGTCTGCGTAGGCGGACTTTGCAATGCGAGCGACAATTTTAATCGTGCGACTTCAATCGTGCGATTCAAGTCATATCACCTAAACAGACTTCGACTTGACACCTTTAAGCCGCCGTTTCAATGCCGCACCACCGCCTAAACCCATTAAAGTACCGAGGATAGTCACGGGTTTGGGTACTGATGTCGCAGAAACTGCGGTTCCATCAAATTGAACGGAAGACCAATACCATTGACGATGTTATTGATATTAGTGCCACTAAACTGCCCCATACTGGTTGAAGCTGTCACTCCGGTAATCAATGCGGCTTCAGCCGTAGAGGCGTTAGCGAGCAATAGAGCTAGAGTAGCTAGCCCTAATCCAAGATTTTTTGTCCATTTGTACTATTCTCTTTTTGAATTTCTGTGGTCTTCGTCAAATCTGACTGAGATCCTTTGTTTTTATGAGTTTAATTTGATTGATTTCAATACAATAGTAGTATATTACATTGATTCGATCGATAAATCAACAACGCCAGAAAAACAGCATTAACATCTTTGTAACACTCGATTGACTGTCAAATCTAGATTTTCTAAGATGCTCGACTCGATCGCATTATCTCCCGTAAATATCTTCTCCTCGATCGCTTTTTCGTCATCCAGGTAAGATTACTAAATTCTGCTCGTACTCAATACGAAACCTGACATAACCTGACCACAGTCGATGTCGGTGGGTGACTTCATCTCTACCCACACCAGCCATTACCCTGCAATGCTCTTTTTCGATCTATTTGTTGACATCGAGATGATGGTGGTGGACAAATATTCCCGAGATCGAACGATAATGATAGTTCTGAGTTTGCCCGCCTAGGATTGATTGGGGAAAAGGAAGGCGTAGCAGTCAGAATACTCGATCGACTAGAGGTAAATTTAGCAACCATTCGGACGCAAGCAATTCGGATGCTGGACGAATCTTCAGAATTTAATATGCTAGGGATCGACTCTCTAGAAGATAATCGCACAGCAGACGATCGATTAATTGAAGATGAAGACGATCTCCGACAGTATTTGTGCGAGACTCAAGATCGATTGTCAGCTTCAAAGACGAAGATCGTGCTTCGAGCGATCCTCTACCGCACGATTGCCCTCGAACGGGGAATTTGTGAAATGAGAAGAGAGATCGTAGCACTTAGAGATCGAGTTGAAAGACTCGATCGAGGGGATTGACATCAGATAGATGTGTTGATGGTAACTTTGGAGGTATGAGCCGATCGCCCATCGATTACATGATCGATCGTGATCGAATCATCACTGAGGCTTCGGAAAGAAAGAGGAACCCCAGAATAAGCCAGAAATTGGTCTACTCACATCGGCCCTGACCCTGTGATAATATCGATAGTCAAACCCTACTGAGCTAGGGCGAGTAAACCAATCGAAAAAATCCGATGAGACTGTCCAAAAGCTTATTTGTCACCCTTCGCGAAGAACCAGCCGAAGCCGAAATCCCCAGCCATAAACTGCTATTACGGGCTGGGTATATTCGCCGGATTGGGAGTGGCTTGTATGCTTATCTACCCCTGATGTGGCGGGTATTGACGAAGGTACGCCAGATTGTCAAAGAAGAAATGGATGCGACTGGCGCACAGGAATGTCTACTCCCCCAACTCCAACCCGCCGAACTCTGGCAACAATCGGGACGCTGGGATACTTATACTCAGGCGGAGGGAATTATGTTCGCCTTTACCGATCGAAATAAGCGGGAGGTGGCTTTAGGCCCAACTCATGAGGAAGTCATTACGGCTGTCGCGAGAGATCTGATTAAATCCTACCGTCAACTTCCCCAACATCTCTACCAGATTCAAAGTAAATTCCGCGACGAAATTCGTCCTCGGTTTGGGCTGATGCGCGGACGAGAATTTATCATGAAAGATGGTTATTCTTTCCATGCAGATACGGAGAGTCTCAAGGCTACCTATGCTGATATGCATCAGGCTTACTGCAATATGTTGACCCGCTGCGGTTTGAAGTTTCGGGCGGTAGATGCGGACTCTGGTGCGATTGGTGGTTCTGGTTCGCAGGAATTTATGGTGTTGGCGGATGCGGGTGAAGATGATGTGATGTATACGGCGGATGGTAAATATGCCGCTAATGTGGAGAAGGCTGTTTCGCTGGCTCCCGATGCTGTTGCGTCAACTTTTACTAGTTGTGAAATTAAGGAAACTCCAAATACTAACTCGATTAAGAAACTAGCAAAATTCTTTGAGTGCGACTTGACATCGATCGTCAAAAACGTTCTTCAGCAAGCAGTTTACGATAATGGGAAGACTGTTCTAGTATTAATTAGTATTCGGGGCGATCGAGAAGTCAATCAAGTTAAATTAACTAACGAACTGGTCAAATTAGCTCCTAATTATGGCGCGAAAACCATCATCGCTCTAGAAGTACCAGATGGAGTCGCGATCGATAAATGGGCAGCGAAACCCCTACCATTAGGTTATATAGCCCCCGATCTGAGCGATGAATATATCAATGCTAGCCCGAATGTCCATCCCCAGTTTCTGCGATTGGTAGATGAAACCGCTGCTAGTCTGGCCAACTTTATCACGGGTACAAATGAAGCCGAAAAACATGTTGTCGGTGCGAATTGGAATACCCAATTTCCTTTACCACCCGTCGTCGATATTCAAAAAGCCCAAGTAGGAGATCGCGCCATCCACGATCCCAGTCAACTCATCGAAACCGCACGGGGGATCGAAGTCGGACATATCTTCCAACTCGGAACCAAATATTCCGCAGCGATGGGCGCGACATTTACCAACGAACAGGGCGAAGAACAGCCACTAGTCATGGGTTGCTATGGTGTCGGTGTATCCCGATTAGCTCAAGCAGCAGTAGAGCAATCTTACGATAAAGATGGCATAATTTGGCCCGTCGCGATCGCCCCTTATCATGTAATTATCTGCGTCCCAAACATTTCTGATGCCCAGCAAATGGAGGTCGCAGAACGCCTCTACACCGAGTTAAATCAGCTAGGTGTCGAAACCATTCTTGACGATCGAGATGAACGCGCAGGGGTCAAATTCAAGGACGCTGACTTAATCGGCATCCCCTTTCGCATCGTCACTGGTCGATCGCTCAAAGATGGTAAAGTAGAAGTCGTCCAACGTGCTACGAAACAATCTCAGGAGATCTCCGTCGAGGATGTTGGGGCAACAATCAAAGAGTGGATCGGAGCGGGGGGCGGGGAGCGGGGAGCGGGAGTTTAGTGCGATCGCGTTCCCTGTATTCCAACTTTTCCAATCTCCAACCGCTCCAGCATCCCATCTCCCCGCTCCCCGCTCCCCCCTCCCCCCTATTATGGAACTAATCGCCATCCTCCTCTCCGGTATCACCGCCTTATTTTCACTCACTGGGGTGGTGGTTGACAAAAATGTTGAGACTGCATTCCTATCGCAGATCGATCGTGCCGAACAACTACAAGTTCGAGTCGATAATGCGCCCGTTCATCAGATTATCAATGGGAAAATTAATAAACTGCGAATTGCTGGACAGGGTGTGTGGGTGACAAAGGATCTGCGGATTGATACTCTAGAAGTCGAAACCGATCCGATCGCGGTAAATCTCAAAGCAATTCAGGAAGATGGCCCAAATCCGCAAGCTTCCTCTCTTCAGCAGCCAGTTCAGGCTGGTGTAAAGTTTAAGTTTAATGAACAAGATCTAAATAATTTCTTAAAATCTCCTGATGCGATCGCCAGATTGCAGAAGATGACTACTAGTACCTTCGGAGGTGTTGCTAGTTCTCTCAACAAAGATTATCAAGTCACCAATCCCCAAATCAAATTTCTCGGCAATAATCGACTGGTAATTAAGGCAGAGTTACAAGATCCTGGCTCCGGGGAGAAACTAGCTGTCAATCTTGAAACTGGGGTTAATGTTGTTGGTGGGCGAAAATTTGAACTGGTGGCACCAAATGCAATGGTGGGAGGTACTCAAGTGCCTCCATTTCTGTTGGCTGGTTTAACTACCGGAATGGCCGACATGTTAAGTGTAGATGTATTAGAACAGCGCGGCATCACGGCTCGGATTCTTCAGTTTAAAGTAAATCCCCAAGAACTCGAACTAGCTGCCTTTATACGGGCATCTGGGAGCAAGTAAGGGAAAATCGGTCATGCTCGATCGAGATCGTGAACGTGGATTAAACAACGGGGAACTCCTGTGCCTCACGCTTGGGAACGGTATGGGGTGAGGGTAGATCGACATTTTATCTGATTTTCACTCCTACCCGTCGGCAGGACAATGGCAACCCTCGAAATTAACTCCCGAGCTTGAGGGCAAATTAAATCTACCAATATTTTGAGAACAACCTGATTTGGGTTATCGCCACACTATTAACGCTCGATCGGGCTATCTCAGCAGAACCTATACGGAACACTATTTCCGACATAAGTTATCGCTGGGAAAAAGAATCAGCTCGAACAAAGCATCTTTTCCCACTTGGTATTTTACCAGTTAAACTAGTAGTGGAGCAACTTTAAAATCAGGTCTTGTCCTCATCTAATTATCTATAGGAATTTTAATTATGGAAGAACAAAAATCTGTATCTAGAAGCATCGTTGCTACTGCCATTTCAGCCTTGGCTGTAGGGGCGACTGTTGCTGGTGGTGGCGTGGCATGGTTCATGTCGCAAAATCGCCCTCAAGCAAGTTCACCAGTCACCCTGACCCCCTCTGCTCCAACTCAGGTTAAACCCTCCGAGGTTAATCCACCGAATATTAACCCAATTACGGTTGCGCCCGTACAGCCTATTACTGTAGCTCCAGTTACGCCCGCACCACTGCCAACAATCGTCGGTCAAAAACCAACAACCGTAGCACCCGCGCCAGCAGGCAAAGTTAAGGTGTTCTGGTTGGACGATAAAGACGGTAAAAAAATCAGAGTTTCGTCCCAAGAACGGATCGCTCGATCGGCCCCACAGGATTCAGAAGGGCTGGTCAAAGAATCCCTCACAGATTTACTAGCATCGGTTGGCAAGGAAGGTCAACAGACATCGACAATTCCATCTGGAACTAAATTAATCAGTAGCAATCTCAAGCAGGATGGACTACACATCGACTTATCCAAGGAATTCACCCAAGGTGGTGGTAGTACCTCTATGCAAGGTAGAATTGCCCAAATCATCTATACTGCCACTAATCAAAATCCTGAGATCCCAGTCTGGATTAGTGTTGAAGGGAAGCAGTTAGAAACTTTAGGTGGGGAAGGAGTAGAAATTAAGCAACCACTGACCCGACAAAGCTTCCAGCAAGAATTTAAAGATAGTGTTGGGGAACAGTAGCAATATTTGACTGTCCATTCTGTTAGTACACCTCGACTTTCTGTTACTGAGGCTGCTTCTGTTAAGGTAGTGGCTACGCCAACGACTCCAGCCGGAGTCCTGCGAGTGCCAAATTGACAACAGCATCGCCATTCGTATCAGTGAATGGATCTGCACTTAGCTGGGATTAATATACATCAAGGTTTGTCCAAATTCAATCGGCTGACCATTTTCAACTAATACCTCCATTACTTGTCCTGCTGATTCGGATTCGATTTCATTCATCAGTTTCATTGCTTCGATGATACAGACAGTTTGTCCGACTCGAATGCGATCGCCAATCGAAGCAAAAGCCGGCTCATCAGGGGCTGGCGAACGGTAGAAGGTGCCAACCATCGGCGACTTGATTTCTACCCACTGCTTATCGATCGCAGTCGCAGCGGGCCGATCTGCCAGCACAGGTTGCAATTCTTGAGTTGGGACAGATATTATTTGCTGATGAACATCAGCGGTCGTCGTGGAGATCGCCCCTGTTGTTAATATTTGCTTGCCCTGACTGACAGTAAGTTCAAAGTCAGCGTTTTTGAGTGTCAATTCCGTAATATTATTAGTGGCGATCGCGGCTAAGAGTTCGCTAAGTTCTTTAAAATCAATTGTCATATTCAGTTCTTAAATTGTTGGTTACTAGTTACCAGCGATCGAGTCACAACCAAAACAAAATTCACTTACAGATCGAGCCGAGAGTGAATTTTGGATTAACCTATTGCTGTAGTTAGCTTTCACGTCCAACATACTGGTCGGTACGAGTATCAATTTTGATCTTTTCGCCGATACTAATAAACAATGGTACTGTTACTTGTGCCCCAGTTTCGACGATCGCGGGTTTACTACCACCTGTCGCTGTATCGCCTTTCATCCCAGGGTCAGTTTCGGTAACTTCTAATACTACTGTATTTGGCAGTTCTACTTCCATAATTTGTTCGCCCCACCGGACAATGCTAACTTCCATCCCTTCTTTGAGGTATTTGACATTAGTACCAATTTGGGTGGGAGTGAGATTGGATTCTTCAAAAGATTCCATATCCATAAACACAAATTGATCGCCATCCTTGTAGGTATGCTGCATCTTGATTTTTTCCAGTGTGGCTTGAGGCATGGTTTCCCCTGCGCGGAATGTTTCTTCCACCACGCTACCAGTTTGGACATTTTTGAGTTTCGTTCTTACAAATGCAGAGCCTTTACCAGGTTTGACGTGAAGAGATTCGACGATCTTCCATACGCCACTCTTCCACACAATCGTTACACCAGGTCTAAAGTCATTACTGGAAATCATGAATATTTGTCTTGTTGCAGAGAACTATCGGCATCTTATTTTATCAGTCTTCGGGACTATGAGGTAATGTCTTAATCGCTCGTGGAAATACAAAGTCCGCCTAGAACCTACTAATTTCCTAGTAAGGGTTAAGGCGGACTTCCCATCTGTAGCCACGACTTCCCATCGTTGGTACTTCCATAACTGACAATTGAGGTGAAGATAACGCGATCTCGAATAATTTTCTTAACCTTGGGCATAACCGACACAACGGCGGATACAGCGAATTTCTGGATGGGAATTTTTTTGAATTGGAGCTTGGTGAATACCACAATTGATTTGACTGGAATAATGCGCTTTCAATTTTTTTCTAGCTAAATCAAAAGCACTCCAAATCGCCACATAAATATCTTCTTGGTAATAATCTGGAATTGGCTCTCGATCGATCGTCAAATCGCCATCGGCTAATGTCAGCACGATTTGAATTTGATAAATACCTGCTTGATATAATGCTGGAACACTGGCACTTACTTGGCAGTTGAGAATGTAGCTATGCTCCTGGCGCAGTCTAGCAATTTGCTGTTGAATCATTTCCCCGATCGAATCGGGGAGATCGCGGTCGGCAATTACTTGCGATAGATTAGCCTTAAATAGGGTAGCTGCTTTCATCGTTTTTTTGATTTTGTAGATGTTTCTCTCTTTAGATTTCCACCCAAAATTCTGAGAAATAACATCTCATTACGATCGTTACAAATATTTACATTAATCAGCACCGAGAACGCTAACTAATAGAGCTTTTTGGGCGTGCATCCGGTTTTCGGCTTGATCCCAGACTCGCGATCGAGTACCTTCAAGGACATCATCGGTAATTTCTTCACCGCGATGAGCGGGAAGACAGTGTAAAACGATCGAGTCAGGATCGGCGATAGTTAATAATTCTCGATTGACTTGATAGGGTTGGAAGACAGGTATCCGCGTACCAGATTCAGATTCTTGTCCCATACTTGCCCAGACATCGGTATAAACTACTGTAGCCCCACTGACAGCTTCTTGAGGCGATTGTGTCACGACAACTTGGGTACCTCTAATTGTGGCAATCGATCTAGCTCGATCGACAATCTGCGGATCTGGAGTAAAATTATTGGGACAGGCGATCGCAATATCCATACCGACAGTCGCACAGCCCAGCATCAGCGAGTGCGCCATATTATTTCCGTCCCCAAGATATGCAAGTTTCAAACCCGCCAACTGTCCGAAACATTCCTGAATTGTCTGTAAATCTGCAAATACCTGACAGGGATGCTCTAAATCCGTCAGTGCGTTAATAATTGGCATCTGCGCGTACTTAGCAAAAGTCTCCACATCCTCATGGGCAAAAGTCCGAATAGCCAACACATCCAGATATCGGTCTAATACACGCGCAGTGTCCGCTAACGGCTCCCCCCGACCAATTTGCATCGCACTAGTATTGAGGTCGATTACTTGCCCTCCTAGCTGACTCATAGCAGCGAAAAAGCTCACCCGCGTTCGCGTCGAAGCCTTATAAAATAGCAATCCCAAACTCTTCCGACAAATTGGCTTAATTTTACCTTGCTTGAGATCGGCGGCGAGTTGGAGGAGGCTGAGTGTCTCGTCTGCACTCAGATCTGTCATGCTCAGTAAATCTCTACCTTTTAAGCCACTCATGCGATCGATCCTCAACCAACTAATATAATCAAACACGGAGAGGGTCAATTTTATCACATGAGTTAGCCTAAAATCGACTAAAATTAATCTGATTTTGCTGAAACCGCTCTAGAATTTGGTTGACGAATGTCTCTCCATCAATCGGTGGTGTTTGCTCTGATGCTGAAGTTGCTGCATCAATTTTTTTACCTACATCTTCACTCCACCCAGCATCAGCGAGATCGTATTTATCTAATAACTGGAGGGCAATCTCCAGTATTTCTTCCGCAGAGTTGTATTTACCTGTCTGAAGCTTTGTTTGAATCAGGCGTTCTTGAGCAGGTGATAGACTGATGCTCATAAAGAATATCTATATAAACTACTTACCATTTTAAGCTAAAAATATCATCTAATTTAATAGATTGAATAATCTCTAGATCCAGTTATTTGTGCCCATCGACTAGCTAATAATCGAGCATAGTCAGCAGGAAATAAACCATAGGCACCGATCGAGTATCCATCATTTACTTCAATTAGTAAAGTCTCGCCCTTATCTGTCACTCCAAAATCAGCAGAATAGCCAGCCGGAGCAGAATGATAAGCCGCAATTGCATTTTCAATAACTTGTGAATCGAAATGTACTCGCCAATCGCCATAATAGGGTTTCACACCCAAAATTTCGCCATAGCGGACAAAACATCGCCATTCTGCTAAAAAGTTTACTGGTTCCGAACACCAAATTGCTGTATCTTCAAACTCATCACCACAACTAATTAAATCTTTAGTACTTGTAAGTAATCGTCCTGTGAATTTTTTAGACAGCGATGCTGGCTTAATGAAAATATTCCATAGCTCTGGATGTTTGGCGATATAATTTATTTGAGATCGCCAAATCTTTCTGCCTAAAAATTGTGTCAATTCATCTGGATAATTAATCTCTGCTGGTGATTCTATTCCCAACTGAAATAACGCCGCATTAACATCTTCAATAAATCCGACAACTACATCTTCTGGTGTTAGATCTGCCAATCGAGAATTTTCTAGCCGACTGAAGGGCAAGATTTCCCAGCCCATTTTCCGAAAGCCATCATAAGCAACAGCAAAATTAACACTGGCAAATTCGCCATCTTTATTTTGAACGATATAGACTTTCATAACAATAGCAATCCTAAATAACAATCTAGATTTTCTTCTTTCTTCCTCTGCGCCTCTGCGGTTGAACAGATCCGTAGTTAACAGTCAATGATTGTGCTAGATTATCTTTGTAACCACCTGTTGACTAAATTCGAGTACCATTTGTCGCGCCCAAATATCGGCGGCTAAAATGTCATCCAAACTAGGCGTTAAAGTAAAGTCATTACGATGTTTGTCGCAGACTTTTTCGATGACTTTTGGAATGTCGATAAAGTGAATTTTCTCATCTAGAAATAAGGCTACAGCTTGCTCGTTTGCACCATTCAATACGGCGGGCATCGAACCGCCAGCTCTGCCTGCGGCATATGCTAGATTGATGCAAGGATATTTTTCGCGATCGGGTGCTCTAAATGTTAAATCCCCTGCTGTGACGAGATCGAATTTCTTCCAGTCAGTCTGGATGCGATCGGGCCACGAGAGCGCGTATAGTAGTGGTAGTCGCATATCTGGCCAACCTAATTGTGCCAAGACGGAGGTATCTTGAACTTCGATCAGTGAGTGAATGATACTCTGAGGATGGACGACGATATCGATATTGTCGTAATCTACCCCAAATAAATAATGCGCCTCAATCACCTCTAAACCCTTATTCATCAGGGTGGCGGAGTCAATGGTGATTTTTTGACCCATCGACCAATTCGGGTGCTTGAGCGCGTCAGCAATGGTCACTGAGGCTAATTTCTCGGCAGGAAGATCGCGGAAGGCTCCACCGGAAGCGGTGAGAATAATTCGTCGCAATCCACCAGGGGGAACACCTTGCAAACATTGAAAAATCGCCGAATGTTCTGAGTCGGCAGGGAGTAATTTTACCCCATGTTTCTCGACTAAAGGTAGCACGACGGGGCCGCCAGCGATTAGAGTTTCTTTATTCGCCAGAGCGATATCTTTGCCCGCTTTAATCGCCGCAATCGTCGGTAAGAGTCCCGCGCAGCCGACAATTCCCGTCACGACGCTCTGCGCGTCGCCATAGCCAGCTACTTCGATCGTGCCTTGTGCGCCAGCCACGATCGTTGGATGATAATCTAAATTGGAGAGAGCGTCCTTCAACTCAGCTAACTTTGCTTCATTCCCGATCGCCACAATTTCTGGGCGAAATTGACGCACTTGTTGGGCGAGCATCTCGGCGTTACTACCCGCCGCCAGTCCGACAATCCGAAACTTATCGGGATTATGTTCGACGATATCTAGGGTTTGAGTGCCGATCGAGCCAGTGGAACCGAGTAAAGTAATCGCTTTCACAATATTATTTAAAACATTTATCTAATTTCTTAATCTTACGGCGTTCGGGGATCGGTGGATAGTGGATAGTGGAGAGTGAATGGTGAATTTGGCTGCGAGTGAGTCCTTGCATCTCCCACACTCCAACACCACCGAAAATTAATAACTAGCAACTTGGGTTAATAATCCCCTATCCCCTAAAATTATGTCGATCGCGATCGCTGGAGAACGAAGTGGTGTAGGTAAAACCACCGTCACATTAGCCCTACTTGCTGCTCTCCGCCGCAGACAACAGACGGTACAATCTTTTAAAGTCGGGCCAGATTATATCGATCCGATGTTTCACCAGTATGTCACAGGCAGAGCCTGTCGCAATCTCGACCCAATTTTAACTTCAGATGCCTATGTCCAACAGTGTTTCGATCGCCATAGTCAGATGGCAGATTGCGCTCTAATTGAGGGCGTAATGGGGCTATTCGACGGTGCATCAGGGACGACTGATGCGGGTAGTACGGCTCAGGTTGCCAAACTGCTCAATGTCCCCGTGGTCTTAATTCTCAATTGTAGTAGTACTTCTCGATCGATCGCCGCGATCGCGCATGGTTATCGGACTTTCGATCCCCAAGTCCAGCTCGCAGGCGTAATTCTCAATCAGGTGGGTAGCGATCGTCATCTCGAACTACTCACTGCTGCCCTCTCTCCGCTCCATCTACCTATTCTCGGCGTACTCAGACGGCGCGATGACCTCAAGATTCCCGATCGTCATTTAGGGCTGATTCCAGCCGGAGAATTAACCGATCTGAATGATACACTCGATCGACTCGCATCTATCGGCGAAACTTGTTTTGATTGGGAAAAATTATTACCATTACTCACTGCCAAATTTGTGGGGGAAGAGATTGCTCGGCGCAGTCCCGTGTTTACCTCCCCACCCCCCTCCGATAAAGGGGGGGCTTTCACTTCCTGCCCTTGGAAATGGGAAGGCTGGGGTGGGGTAAATCCCAAGGTTCGACTAGCAGTCGCCAAAGATGCGGCATTTAATTTTTACTATGCAGATAATTTAGACTTATTGCGAGATTTAGGTGCCGAATTAATCGAGTGGAGTCCATTAGGAGATCCTCAACTACCTCCAGATGTCCAAGGATTATATTTTGGGGGTGGATTTCCCGAAGTATTTGCCGAAATACTCGCCGCCAATCAGTCAGCCAGAGCATCTGTAAAAGCAGCCATTACAGCAGGAATGCCAACTTATGCTGAGTGTGGCGGATTGATGTATTTGTGCGATCGAATTGTTGATTTTAACGATCGATCTTATCCGATGGTAGGCATTTTCCCAACGATAGCCGCGATGGGTAAAAAATTAACCCTCGGTTATCGACAACTGACCGCGATCCAAGATAGCTTACTGTTTAATGCAGGCGATCGAGTCTGGGGACATGAATTTCATCGTTCTACCCTTACTGATGAATCTCCACAGCCGCTATATACGCTCCAGGGTTATGAATCTAACTTAGTCTTTGCACCTGAAGGTTGGTGTCGATATCAAGTACAGGCGGCATATACTCACTTACATTTTGGAGCTAAACCAGAGCTAGCCGATCGATTTATCGATCGTTGTCGCAGATTTCGATCGCTACTTAGTTAGTGTATTGCTTGTCTATATAAGTTACGAATTTTGATGTTAGGATATGCGTGTGTTGAGTACTATAATTTGGCACAATTTCTAGATAACACATCTACAAAATTAACATTTTCATGAATAAACTAATTCAAACGCTTGTTTTAACTGCCGTAGTCTGTTCGCCACTGAGTCTCATAAGTACGATCGCCTCTGCTGAGGCTCATCATACTTCTTCTCACGTTTCTACCCTATCAATGCAGACAACTGTCGCTCGTAAGAAGAAAAAGAATAAAGTTCGGACGGGCAAAAAACGGATGACAACTAGCTCTACCAAGAAAAAACCAGCAGCAGTGGATGCTACTACTCAGCCAGAAACAGGTATGCCATCTGGAGTAGATGCACCAATGCCAAACAAACCAATAACTAAGCCTGAGATGTCTCCACCTAGCTCCAAAGTTAAACCCGATCCATCAGTTGATGGTGCGATGACAAAACCAGCACCTGACCCCAAGGTTCCTCCCTCCAGTACTGGTTTACCCAGCGTCCCTACATCGATCCCTAGTGGTGTTTCCACTCCTAGTGGTATGCCTAGCATTCCGAGTGGTATCCCCAGTGTTAAACCTAGCTTACCTAACGCACCGACTGGACTACCTAAATAAGATTCAATTCTGACTCGAACCAAATTTTGCACGATGCAACTAAATTCGGATTTCGATCGAGTGTCCCAATCGATTGGACTGGGACACTTTTTATCGGCCTCGATCTGCTGCAATAAAAGCGTCATAATAAAAGTTAATATAGTCGCAGTCAGGATAATTATGGATACAGGGTCGCCTCAGTTGAATTACGATCTGGCGATCGTGGGCGGTGGAATTATTGGGAATACCCTAGCGATCGCACTACAAAATTCAGGATTGCGGGTAGTCTCGATCGAGTCTGAACATCGATCGATCTCAGTTGCCAAGGGTCGAGCCTATGTATTGTCGATGCTCTCTGGCCGGATCTTTGAGGGCTTAGGCATCTGGGATCGAGTTTTACCGCAAGTTACTCAATTTAGTCAAATTCAAATCTCTGACGCAGATTATGCGGGAGTAGTGAAAATGTATCCCCAGGATTTGGGGACAGAAGCATTGGGTTATGCAGCTAGCCATGAGGTGTTATTGACGGCACTACAAGCAAAATTGACAACGGCTGAAAACATTACTGTCATGTGTCCCGCACAGGTAGTGAACGTAGACTACACAGCTACTGATGCCGAAATTACTATTTACACTCCAGATCTAGATACACTCACCAAAATTCGCGCCAATCTGGTGATCGCTGCTGACGGTGCCAAATCCACACTTCGCAGCCAAGCCGGAATTGAAACTACTGGTTGGAACTATTGGCAATCCTGCATCACTGCAACTATTAAACCAGAAAAACCCCATCAAAACATTGCTTACGAAAGATTTTGGTATGCTGGGCCGATTGGAGTGCTACCATTAGCCGATGGTCGCTGTCAGGTAGTTTGGACTTTACCACACCAACAAGCTGAGGAATTACGAGATTTACCTGCGAGTGAGTTTCTCCAGGAATTGGAGCGTTGTACGGGTGGACTACTAGGTAAATTAGAACTCGACAGTCAGCGGTGGCTGTTTCCCGTTAAGTTGATGCAGAGCAAGCAGTATACCGCCCCAAGACTGGCATTAATCGGCGATGCAGCGCATTGCTGTCATCCCGTCGCGGGACAAGGGATGAATCTCGGCATTCGAGATGCGGCAGCTTTGGCGGAGATTTTAGTTACCGCTCATCAAGCAGGGGAAGATATTGGGAGTAACACGGTACTAAACAGGTATGCGAACTGGCGGAAGCCAGAGAATTGGGTAATTTTAGCTTTTACCGATTTTCTCGATCGCATGTTCTCCAATCGTATCCTGCCGATCGTCACGATCCGCCGGATCGGCCTATTTTTACTCGATCGAATTCCGGTTTTTAAATACCTAGCTCTTCGGTTGATGACTGGATTAGCTGGCAAAATTCCGCAGATAGCAAAATAAATCGGGTCAAATCCGCTGCCACATCCGACAATCGAATTGGAACTCTATCACTCGATCTAGTTGTAGTTGTAAGTCTGGATGTTTGGGGTTGATTAGGTAATTGTATTCCACTGGAATTATGGCTAAAAGAACTTTTAGGAATGAGTAAGCTGAGACTTGTTGCCAATTGGCAGGGAGATCGGTAATGTCTAAAATTGGTATACTATCTGGGATAGTAGCACTGACACAAGTGAGGGGAATGTTTGTTGTTTCGCTATGTACGAGCACTTCTAGACTCGCCAGTGCCAAACTTTCTGATGTACTAGAAATTCAGTCCGCGTAGGCGGACTTTGCAACACTAGCCAAGATTTGCTGCTCGTGCTCGTCGGGTTCCCCCATTAGTGACAAGACAAGACAGTCGAGGATATAGCGTGATTCTGAAATTTCTAGCTCCTAAGCGTTTTTAGCATACTAGCCTGTATTACTTCAATAAAAATGCGATCGCCTCATGTGTCTGCGGTAAACTATCTACAACGATCGCAGTACATAGCAGCATCATATATAAGATCGAATACTTGAACAGCGACTTAGCAACAGTTTTGTCGGTGGGAGCTTGTAATAGTTTCCAAGCTTCGTAGACGAAAACGCCACCTAAACCAACAGCGGAGACTCCATAAACAGCTCCTGCGACACCTAATGGATAAACCAGTAGCAGGGTTGAGGGGATGAGTAATAGTGTATAGATCCAAATTTGTTTAACGGTAGCGACTTCGCCAGCGACTACGGGTAACATTGGAATTCCAACCTTGGCATAATCATCTTTAATCATTAATGCTAATGCCCAAAAATGGGGTGGAGTCCAGAGAAAGACGATCGCAAATAATACCCAAGATTCGATACTTAGACTATTACTAACTGCGGCACATCCAACCAGCGCGGGAATAGCTCCAGCGGCTCCACCAATGACGATGTTTTGGGGGGTATGACGTTTGAGTAGGTGGGTGTAGATCCACATGTAGAATCCAATTCCAGCCATCGCTAGTAAGGCGGCTAAGAGATTGGTAAAAACTGCCAAGATTGTAAAGGACAATACCGCTAAGACTGTGGCGAAAATTCCGGCATTGAGGGGTGTTACTCTACCAGAAGGGATGGGGCGACTGCGAGTACGCTCCATTGTATAATCGATGTCTCGATCGTAAATACAATTCATCGCTTGGGCTGATGCTGAGGCTAACATACCGCCGATAACTGTGACGAGAAATAATACTGGATCTGTTGCTCCATCAGATGCCATCCACATGGCGGCGGCGGTGGTAATTAGTAATAGGGGGATGATTCTAGGTTTGGTGAGTTGATAGTAACTCTGGATTACTTCGGAAAATTTTTGATGTTTGATTTCGACAGACTGATTTAGAAGTTCTTGCATATTATGGGGAATGGAGCTGTTTTTAATATAAGTTTTGTGGGAATAATAATTCAATTATTTTTGCGTTCTGTCGGTCTATTTTTTACCCACAGAGGGTGCAGATTAGAGAAATGTTAGATATGCTTTGCTGGAGCAGAGAGGGATTAAGAGTGATTAGAAGTTTTAAAATTATTCTGTCGCCATAGTAGGGCAGTAAGGATAACTAATGTACCTAACAACATTGCTCCGATCGATTGATGGGCAACTGTCAGGGTTTCGACTTGAAAATGCAGCCTAAAAGTAGCTGTACCTAGTAGAATTTGAGCGATTAATAGTCCTCCAACACTAGCCGCTAGGTTGCCGCAATATTTAGGTGAATTTGGATTGCGCCAGATCGCGATAATTACGGCGATACAACTCAATGTTGCTGGAATGACTCCGAAGAGGTGATTATTCATCACGGTACAGAGTTCGGAGTTGCCAAAACACTGATGGAGTGCCCATCTAGAGCCGACTAAGCCACCGAGGATGCTTTGGATGTAGACGAGGATTGCAGCGGTGAGGGGGATTATGGGAGTGGAGGAGTTAGGAATTGGGGGAGTGGGGGATTGGGGGAGTAAGCAGGTACCGATCGAGAGTAAGGTGATAAAGAATAGTAAGGCTGTGCCCAGATGCGCTGTTACGATGTCAAAGCGGAGTAATTCGGTGACTGTGAACGCGCCCAAGGCTCCTTGAACTAAAATCAGGCTCAGGGCGAAGGTAGTTGCCCAGGGGAGCCAGCGGGGAAGCTGATGACGGTACCACCAGGATGAGCCAGCTAATAATAAGGTGCTCAATCCGATTAATCCAGCATCGAGGCGATGAAACCATTCTAAAAATACCTGAAGGTTCATCTGCTGGGTGGGTACAAGTTGCCCATAGCACAGGGGCCAATCGGGACAGGCTAAACCAGCGTTCATCACCCTAGTAGCACTACCTACCGCCATTAATAGCAGTGTAGCAAAGGCAATCTTCCAGATCGATCGACGAATCCGAGTTTGGATAATAATAGTTCCTCTGTCGTGCTGGGATTCTTGTTCGCCAGCCGAAGATTGAGGGATAAATGCAGAATCTGCCATAGTTGTGGAATCTTAGCGTTGGTTTTCCTAATTTATATTTTTTTAGCTACGCTACTTCACTCAATCATTCCCAAACTAGCATTAATACCTAGTGGTCGTTGGCGGGTTAACCGAGGTTTCGATCGAGTTCCTGCTAATATTCAGCTAACTAAGTCTATACTCCATAATGGTTATAGGTTCGATTGAGCGAGATCCCAAAGAAAATATTAAAGATTTAAGTTGTCGATGCATTGACTTATTATTTGAAATGTGCATCTGGGCAATCCCGAAGAAAATCTGAAGAAATGTGGATAAGTGCCGATCGCTCTGATCGGCTGCGGTACCTTAGTAAAGATAGTTAGTCTAACTGTCCCTTCTTTTCAATCGCTATTATCTTAACTATCTACTAAATTTTTAACCTCGAAATGAATATTCCTAGCTCAATTATTACGCTCCTGCTGGGCATAGGATTAACTTTGGTTAGTCTCTGGTATGGACAAAATCATGGACTGATGCCCGTTGCCGCTTCCGAGGAAGCAGGGCATATCGACGGCTTATTCAATGCAATGATGACGATTTCCGTTGGACTATTTATCATAGTTCAGGGCGTAATCGTGTATTGCGCGATTAAATTTCGCCGCAAGCCTGGAGAACTCGGCGATGGTGCCGCAATCGAAGGTAACGTACCATTAGAGATATTATGGACGGCAATTCCGGCGGCTGTCGTATTGTGGATTTCGATCTACAGTTTTGAAATCTACAACGAAATGGGTGGTTTCGATCCTAGTGCAGATGGGATGCACGCGATGCACGGAATGCCCGCAGGGAAAGGTAGTGCGATGGCAGCTACGATGGATGGGATGCCTCAAGGTAGTCCAATGATTGCCGCAATGGGTGTCGGGGCTTCTCCAGCCAATCAAGGTAAACCCGCTGCTGTCAATGTCAATGTATTGGGATTACAGTACGCATGGATTTTTACCTATCCAGAAATCAATATCACTTCTGGGGAACTACACGTTCCAGTTGGCAAAGAAGTTCAATTGAATATGAATGCTCAAGATGTGATTCATGCTGTTTGGATTCCCCAATTGCGACTCAAGCAGGATGTGATCCCAGGTACACCGACTCAACTGCGGTTTACTACCAATAAAGTAGGTACTTATCCCCTTCGGTGTGCGGAGCTTTGTGGCGGTTATCATGGTTCGATGGTGACTCAAATGATCGTTCATACTCCTGAGGAATATGACACCTGGATTGCCAGTCAACAACAATCTGCTCAAGCTCAAGCGGAAATCGTCAAACGGACAATTGCGATGACTCCTGCAAATCTTTCGACAGGTAGCTATCTGGCTCCCTACGCAAAGGAAATGGGCGTGAAACCAGAGATGGTTCAACACCTGCATCAAGATCATAGTATGGGCGGATCGATCGCTTCGGCTATTAAATAAGTTGGTTATATTGAGGTGCGGCGCAGATCTTTACCCCACCCCAGCCCTCCCCTTATCAAGAGGAGGGAGATGGAAAGCCCCCTTTGCAAGGGGGTTGGGGGTAAAACCACATCAGACTAAGCACTAATCCCTATCCCTAATTCCTATACCCTAAAAGATGACAGCAGAATTAACAATTCCAACCCAAGTGAAGGAGGATGATGTCGTTATTCATCATCGCACCTGGAAAGATTATTTTACATTTAGTACCGATCATAAAGTGATTGGGATTCAGTACTTTGTGACTGGATTTATCTTCTATATTATTGGTGGTTTATTAGCCGAAGCAATTCGGACAGAACTAGCAACTCCCGATGCCGATCTTGTCGATCCGAGTACATACAATAGTATGTTCACCATGCACGGTACAATTATGATCTTCCTGTGGATCGTACCTGCGGGAACAGGTGCATTTGCTAACTATCTTTTGCCCCTGATGATTGGGGCTAGAGATATGGCATTTCCTAAACTTAATGCTGTGGCATTTTGGATTATTCCACCGACTGGATTAATGCTGATGGCTAGCTTCTTTCTAGGTCCAGCTCAATCTGGCTGGACTTCATATCCACCACTCAGTTTGCTCACAGGTAAAGTGGGTGAAGGGATCTGGATTATGAGTTTATTATTACTCGGAACTTCTTCAATTTTAGGAGGAATTAATTTTTTTACCACAATCTTGAAGATGCGAATTCCGAGTATGTCAATGATGCAAATGCCCTTGTTCTGTTGGGCAATGTTAGCAACATCATTGTTGATGTTAATTGCGACTCCAGTATTAGCTGGGGCACTAATTTTACTGTCTTTTGACTTAATCGCTGGAACCGCATTTTTTAATCCGGCTGGTGGTGGTGAACCAGTAGTCTACCAGCATATGTTCTGGTTCTATTCTCACCCTGCGGTATATATTATGGTATTGCCCTTCTTTGGGGTAATTTCCGAAGTAATTCCTGTCCATTGTCGCAAACCAATTTTCGGTTACGGTGCGATCGCGTATTCTAGTATGGTGATCAGTTTCTTAGGCTTAATCGTCTGGGCGCATCACATGTTTACTAGCGGTACACCGCCGTGGTTGCGGATGTTTTTCATGATTACCACGATGGTAATTGCGGTACCGACTGGGATTAAAATCTTTGGTTGGTTAGCGACAATGTGGGGCGGTAAAATTACCCTCAATAGCCCGATGCTATTTGCGATGGGCTTTATTTCTACCTTCGTAATTGGTGGAATTACTGGCGTAATGTTAGCGGCGGTGCCGTTTGATATTCACGTTCACGATACTTATTTCGTCGTCGCCCACTTGCACTATGTGCTGTTTGGCGGGAGTGTATTTGGTATTTATACGGGCATTTATCACTGGTTTCCTAAAGTCACAGGGCGACATATTAACGATACCTGGGGTAAGATTCACTTTGCTCTAACTTACATTGGTTTTAACGTTACGTTCTTACCAATGCACGTACTTGGATTACAAGGGATGCCACGCCGGATTGCGATGTACGCACCAGAATTCCAAGGTTTGAATCAAGTTTGTACCTATGGAAGTTATGTGTTAGCGATTTCGACAGTACCATTCCTGGTAAATGCAATTTACTGTGCTTATAAGGGCGAGAAAGCCGGAAGTAACCCTTGGAATGCGTTAACTCTTGATTGGCAAACAACTTCACCACCAGAAATCGAGAATTTTGAGGTGTTACCTGTATTAACTACAGGGCCTTATGATTATGGTGAGAGTGAAGAGGAAGAAGAGAAAGAATTAACGGCTGTTTAGTCGAATCGTAGGGTGTGTTAGGCGTTAGCCGTAACGCACCATCCCACCATCGCAAATTGTTTGATTGGTTGCGGAGATCTACCCACCCCGCCCTACGGGCAGCGAAAAGTGCGGTATTGGGGTTCCCCCAAGTGGAGCACCTTTTCAAGACACCCCTCCAAGGAGGGGATTTTCCATACTATCCCCCAATTTTTATGCAAGGATCTATTTCTGACAAGACGCAGATAAATATTGAAACTGATACCCACGGTAGCCATCATGAGGCGCATCCTGATTTTCGGATCTTTGGGCTAATCGTGTTTCTCGTTGCAGAGGGAATGATTTTCCTAGGGCTTTTTATTGCTTACTTAGCTTTCCGTTCGATGGCACCGGAATGGCCGCCAGCAGGCACGCCAAAGCTTGAATTGATGCTCCCAGGCATAAACACCGTTATTCTGCTTTCGAGTAGCTTGGTCATCCATCAGGCTGACACAGCGATTAAGAAGAATGATGTTAAGGGGCTGCAATTGTGGTTTGGTTTGACTGCGTTGATGGGGATTATTTTCCTCGGCGGACAGTTGTATGAATACAGTCATTTAGAATTCGGACTGCGGACGAATTTGTTTGCTAGTACTTTCTATGTCCTGACTGGATTTCACGGATTGCACGTGACTGTCGGCGTACTATTGATTTTATCGGTGTTATGGCGATCGATAAAATCCGAACATTATGGCACCCAAAATCATTTCGGTGTCGAAGCTGCTGAAATTTATTGGCACTTTGTCGACGTAATTTGGGTGCTATTATTCATCCTCTTATATCTTCTCTAATCGTATCGATTTTCGAGAATACAGCACTTCCAGTAGCTATGAGGTAGAGTCTAATCTCTTACAGTTAGTCAGTGAGCAGGTTAAGACTCAAACAATTTACCTTACAACAGCCGTAAGTGCCGTATAAGATCGCGGAGCATTATGCTCCGCGATTTTTTGTTCAAGATGAAAGTTATTTTGGACTCAAAACCTTGGTGGGTAGATTGCTCACTGCTTGGGGCACTAAGCCAATTGGAGAATGGCAATGACTGTTTAAGGCTTTGGCTATGGGGCGGTCAAACCAGCCACTGGATCCTCGTTTTTTCTGCAATTTTCTCATGTTGATACCGAGTGCTTTCAACGTCAATAAGACAATGAAAAAGGCTCCAACAAAGTCGCTGAGACTTGCAGGAACCCTTTTCTAGTATTATTTTTTTCTCAGTCGGGATGAGAGGATTTGAACCTCCGACCCCTGCTTCCCGAAAGCAGTAGTTTAAAGCTCTCAACTGCTTAGTGGGTATTCACTTGGACTATTCGCAATAAGTGAGCAGGGTAAAAAACAGGGTAAAAGGTGGTTTCGGAGTCGGTTTACTGTTCTAAATTTCCCTCTCCACTGAGGCGACGGATGATGATATCGATTTTGGTATCGAGTGATTCGAGTCGGGCATTAACCGCGACAAATTCCGCTTTCATCTCCGATCGCGCCCTGCCGATCTCTTCGTAAATCCGATCTAGTACGCTGGAAAATTCTTGAGGGGATATCTGGGTATATTCCAGCCTGTCTAGTCTGCGGTTGAAATGACGCAATTCGCGGTTAACGCGATCGATGTCGTCTGGTTCTCTGGCTTGAGTCATGTTAACCTCGTAATAGTTATCTGTTTTACTTCGATCGCGCTGCTAGTAACAGTCGTTCGATCGATCTAGCCCTCGCCTTCACTGGTGGGGGCTATTCGATTTAACTGCGGGTCAGATAAATAACCCTGGTGATAATTTAAAGAACTTACCCAAGCTCTTTGCCTGTTCGCG
Organism: Chamaesiphon sp. VAR_48_metabat_135_sub; assembly: GCF_031418915.1. Classification (NCBI taxonomy): domain Bacteria; kingdom Bacillati; phylum Cyanobacteriota; class Cyanophyceae; order Gomontiellales; family Chamaesiphonaceae; genus Chamaesiphon; species Chamaesiphon sp. VAR_48_metabat_135_sub. The sequence continues at coordinate 31,915 of NZ_JANOJV010000249.1, forward strand.
GCTGATAGTACGCTTACCATTAACCACCTCAGACACTACGCCGCTACTCCCAATGATGCCAATTAGATCGACATTGCGAGTACCACTGACAGTCATGATGTGCCGTAGCAATTCATTTGGTGTGGATTTTCCCCAATCATCTAGATTGTGGTGAATCGACTCGTAATCTTCGATTAGTTTCACTACTAACATCAGCAGTGCTGTGTCCTCTGGGGTGCGATCGCTCCGTTTGTGCATTAACTTTTCTGCTACAGCTAGAAACCGATCGTATTCGTCTTCAGTCTCGATCGTCTTGGGGATGATGTCGGCTGTATCCAAAAGTTCTAGATATTTTTTCTTATCAATAGTAGTCGTCATTTTTCCAATTCTCTTTATCGTATTCGGCGTGAGTTAGAAAATATTTGTAGTAGATTAGCTGGGCTTGATAGTCGATCGATACTATCAAGCGGTACTTATTCCCCTTAATGTTGAAAACCGTGAAGTTACCCACCGCCTCAGCATCTCTATAGATGGTCTGAACATCGATTAAACTTTGCCACGCGGCACCCTTAACAATGTCGTTCCAATCATTTAGCTGTTTCTGTACATCGGGGTATGGTGCGGCATCTTGGCGGAGATTGCGGATCGTGATTAGGTGCATGGTTAGCGATTCCTTTCCTCTATACTCTCATATGGAGAGTATACTGTCAAGCTTGGTTTAGTTCCTCAACTCTCACAAAGTCGCGCCCCGCTCTCTTCACTGCCCATTCACCTAATCCCTGGGCTGTTGCCGCTTTAAGCCCACGCTCTATCTGTTGGGTACGAATATCGATGTTTTCCTTCTTCTGAGCCTCAACAGCCGTTAAAGCTTCAATCCCAACCATCTTAAAGAACTCCCCCCAAGTTTTCGTATCACCATCAACATTGGGTTTCTCTTTGTGGGGAAGGGTGGGGGTAGATGCTCTAGTTAATTTCTCTATATCATCCCTCACTGCTTCAAACTGGGATTGGGTATCAGCATCTAACTTCGATACCGATGCCTTAATTGGCTCTAGAGATGACTCTATAAACGCTCTAGTTACCTCTTCTATGTCATTGGTGCCTATAGAGGATATACCTAGACTATTTATATAGCTTTTAGTCATTTCCTCTGTATATTCTCTATAACTACTTACTAGCTGATTATCTATAGAGGATTTAATCATGCTCTCTACATCTTCTCTAGTTAGTCCTGTAGAGACATTTTCTATGTACTCCCTATTTATTCCTATAGAGGCTGTATCTCCCATTACATCAAGTTCACCGGATAACACTCGATCGAGTAGCCGATTTACTACCCATCCCATCGAGACTTCCTTACTCAGCGCATAGTCTCTAAACTGTTGGAGCTTATCCCCTTCAACCAATACCGTGAGCATAGGTTTAGTATTTTTCCCCATCCTGAAGCCTCTTATATAGTACCTCTATATTCTACCCTATATCTAGAGACACAGTTAGAGACTCTATATATTAATAAGTTATCAGTCATGAATAAGCATATAGAGGATTATTATATAGGAAGCATTAATGTAGAGAGTCTATAGAGGTTGGTATATAGATATGAGAAAGCGATCGCCACTCCGACCAAAGAATTGCGATCGCCTCTCAATCCCAAACCACAAAGTAAAGGACTAGCTAATTGTATGAAATTATTAGACGCTCGTGTTAGCGGAATGCCCCGCCAAGTGACTACCAAGTATGGAGATAAGTCAGTTTTAGATGTCGCTACTAGTGAGGGCAATTACACCATCTGGCGACCTGCTGGGGACATGGAAGTGATGGGGCGACGGAATGGGGAACGGGTCAGCATCGCGCTCGATAGTAAAGGTAAAGCCTCATTGGTCGAACACTGCTCGACAGCACCTCAGCAAGCGGCAATAACTCAACAGATGGGATTCACTGCCCCTGTAGAGACACCAGAGACAACCCGCTCGGCTGAGATAGCGGATTACATCCAACGGTTAGGGAAGCTTTATTCCCACTGCTTAACCACAGCCTCCAATATGTCCACTAGCATCGAACTTGAAGCCCCACAAATTTAAAGATGTAGCAACAACAATGTTCATCCAAACAGTACGCCACTTTAACCTCTAAGCCTCACGGGGGAGGAGAGCCCGTTGCCAATTAGTTGCATCAAAATTGGCAAATTTTTCGTAATAAGTAAATGCGATTAACGGCTCAATTTTACGACAATAATCTTCAGGTATGTCGGCAAGATCTGTTAAATCTTCTAGTCCAAGGAATTGATAGCCTTCAGTTCTAATTAAAGCTATATTTTCGGCATGATTGGGTAGTAAGCCTGCAATATAAACGAGATCATTTGTAGAGCAATTATTGATATCTAATTTATTTTTAATTACATTGCTTCTGACTTTGACTTCTGTTTGAGAGAAGAATTCTTTGACGATCGAAGTTATGCGAGATAGCCAATAGGATGATGCTGACTCAATTTCACTACTATGACCATTGTTGAATTTGCTATTGAATTCTCGATCGGACATAAAGCAAAAACCAAAGAACTCAAAAAAAGCCACGATTGCTGGGATATATGTCCAACAGAAAACTAAATATATTATGCCGTCATTCTTCTTGCCAAGATAGAATTTATGGATTCCAATACTGCCAAGAAAAAAACAGAGTAACATTGCGGTTGTTCGGTCTTTCATCAATTATTCCCTCAATTTAAAGATGTGTCAGGCAGTCAGCACATCCTTAACGTACCCAATTACGCCACAAAGATTCGTGGAATGCCGAAGCTTTTAGCATTCTGTCGCGAATGGGTGGTGCTTTGAAGAGCCTAAGTAACCCCTCTATGCCAAACTATCCTTAATCATCACTTCAAAACTAGATGACAGTAGGAGTACAATCAAATCAACTAACCCGATAGTCAGTTAGTTAGTTAATCGATCGACTAACACACCAGTTAGTTTGTACCACAGTTAGTTCAATAGCAGAGTATCCCAGCACCTTAGACACATTTTGGTAGATCCAATTAGTCCAGGGTGGGTGTTTTGTTGTGGGTATGTAAAATTCACAGACACAAGTAGATGAGATTCTGTGGTTTCTGGGTGGTGTGTTGTTAAAAAAAGGGTAGGGGGGTCTTTTCACATGCCGATCTAAAAAATCTGGTAGAGTGGGGAATATTTAATGTAGTTTTATGAGTTGTTAATAATACAGCGGTTAGCCCTTTTAGTTGTAGTTTTTAGTGTTGGTTTTTATAGGAAGAGGGTTTCAATCAATTGTAGTTTAATGTAATTAAATAACTTCATCGGGGTTAACCGATTCCAGCCGCCCCGTAGACAACAGATCCGATTAGCAATTTAGAATTCATCATCTGTCGCCTCCGGTATGTCGATCGAATTATTGACTTTGTTAGACTCTTTAGACAATATTGATTTTTTATCGTCCTTATCGTCCGCTAAAGCCTAAAAACCTTGATCTGGTGTACTTTCAGCATGGACGATATGTGAATGTGATATCGTCCGTGTATCGTCCGTATTTGTAATATCGTCCGCTATATCGTCTGTAACATTAGATATCGTCCGTGTATCGTCCATAATATCGTCCGCGTTTAAACCCTTGTCCTGACTGGCTTTAGTATCATTGGCGGACGGTATGGACGATATGGACGATATTTTTACAACTTTCTCCAAGCAGATAAGTCTGTTTCGATCTTGCCCTTCTCGGAAATATCCTACTTCTATCCCCAAGGCTTTGAGATCGGGTGCTAATCGAGTCAGTTGACGGCTGAGGCTATTAGAAGCTTTCGGGAAGTAGCGAGATCGATAAGTGGCTCCATCTGTACACTTTTCTAGAGCAGTCAGTAAGTTAGAAGCTGTACCCTTCCAGACTAGCGACGTTTTCTCCATCAACCGGACGATTGCTTCACCAACAGGTGAGGACTCGATCACTATCTGTCTGGACTGTTCGCGGCTTTTATCGAAGGTTGCCATAAACTCACCCTTTTTCAGTCCTAATGCTTTCTCAGAGGCGATCGCGAACAGAGCATAATCAGCCATTCGAGGAAGTGTTTCGGGGTTGGGACGCGGTTGGGCTAATGTTTGACTGAGAGCGGTTAACAATGCCCCTAGAATTCTCGGTCTGGCTGCTTCGACCTTGGCATTAAGTTCGCCCTGGGGTAGTCGCTTCTCGGCTGGGATTTCTGGCAGTTGAGCCATTAGGACTCGACCGCCTTGGTGGCGCGCTTCGCGTTCGGCTAAATCGTCGCGTGTCACCAGGGCATCGACCGCCGAAGACGGCGCGCAAGCTTCGCGGTAATGATTTGGGGTCGGGTTAACTCGAAGGTAGTTTCCTCATCGGTGGTGTGCAGAGTCCGAGTGCTGAAACCGAATCCCGTCGCAATTCGGCATAAGTCATCGGATTGGTCGGGGCTAATATGGCTTACGTTGTCATAGACCATCAGATGACGGCGGGTAGCTGCTACAGCTAACTTATGGGTGTCGTTCTGAAGCTTGATTAGAGCCGCCTTACCAGGATCGATTAGCCCTTTGATGATTTCTGCTGCTGCTGTTTTCCCGCTCCCCCTGTGGGCGGATAGAACCAGTACGGGGTATGTTTTATCGGGACAGAAACAGAAGAGTAGGAATGTGACGATTAGCGTCCATGATGAACCATCCACATTGAGCAAATCCTTCAACTCATCGAGATTCCCACCAGTAATCGGAATGGGTAGGGGTAGTAGCGAATCGGGTCGCCAAAACCGAACAGGCGGGTCGGATAACAACCGCCAACCAGATGAATCGACTTCGATCGTTTTCCAGTCATCAGTACCCAAGTCGAGATAAATTTTCCCTTGGTATTCGGCTGTTCTTAGATGAACCTCGCGGGTTTCACCTCGGAAAATGGCGATCGCTTCTAAGGTCGAGAGTGTATCTTGAAGTGTCTGCGATCCGATTCCTTTCTCAGTGCGATCGAGATATTCACCAGATAGCCATAGTCTGAAAGCCTTGGAGCGAACAGAATAGGTGTGTCGGTTGCCATCGATCGAGACATCAGCGTAGGCTATCTTGTCTGAGGTATGGAAGTAAGTAGCTGTTTTGGCAATTTCTAACAGTTTGCCACTAGCAGATTCCCTTTCCTTCTGCTCGGTTGGGGTAGCACTTTTATCTTTTTTAGCCTTTTTGTTCCAGGCTTTTAGAATATTGTCAACACCCTCATTTGTACAGGAAGGTGTGGGGTTCCCTTTCTGTGCAGATTCCCAAATTGTATCGGGGGGGTTATCATCTGGGGTTGACCCCAAGGGTGGAGAACAATTACGACAATAACGGTCAAAAATATAACGAGGCTCCCCAGTGTAGGGGTGCCCGATCGATTCCAGATAGTTTGCTGACCCAATAAGGTCGAAAGCGAGAGCAATCGCCCTGTTATGTCGATCGCCATCACCCACTCCATCGAGTGCTTCGCGGTTGACCACAGCTAGACAATTCTCAAGTGGGATACTTTCGCCGTGAACCTCATACCCCTTTTTTGGTATGGTGCGAAGTACTGTTGTTTTAGAATTTGGCTTAAACTTCTTACTTAACTTGGGTTTGAGCAGTTCTAACCAATAATCACTAACATTTTGGGGTAACTGTGCAACTGGAGTATCGATCGGATTATTAATCCAATAATATCCATCTGTATCAGGGTGTGCTGAGGGTGGTAACACCGATTGACTGTTGGTATAGCGAAATTCCAATGCCTCAGCCTTGTTCTCGCCATCTTTGGGCTTGGTTTCGACCTTCTTGGTCTTAAATAACTGCTTTAACTCTTCAGGAACAGAGAATAGAGCCTGATATCGCCCTAGTGTGCCCGATGACCATGTGACTGTTGTAGGTAACTCTCCGAATAGTTTTGATGCCATATCGATCGCTGATTGACCATCGAAGTCGATCGCCATCACATAGCCGCTCGGTTCTCCCAATCTCAGACCATAGCCTGTCGCCTGTCCTTTCAGGATGGCTGATTCGATTTCGTCTAAGGTTACATCGGTTTTCTCCCATTTGCTCAGGTAGGGGGCTTTTGGGTTGGTTAGTCCAGTGGTGCGATCTTCCTTCCCTAGTGGGGTTAAACACCAAGTCGATAGGATATTAGATAGTCCGTCAATGAGATTAGATACTGGGGTATTCATGGTAAATTTAAAATGTTTTGCTTCATTTTTCAGAGCTGGAACGCATGTAGAAAGGGCGTTCTAGTCCTTGTGTTTTTGTAGGATCGACATTGGGCGGGGGAGTACTCCCGAACTAACCATTTCAGGTAGATTACGCATAGAGTGAAAGTAAGTTTTTAATGTTTTCGTTCTAGGCTTTATCGCTTTGGGGCGATTTTTTGTGTCTAGGAAACTGTAGGTTTGTACTCATCAGAACTAGGGAGCGATACGAGATAACGTTCGATCGCGCGTTGGTGGGCTGGTGAATTGGCATTTACAAACCAGTCCCTAACTAGGTCGCGGTTCCAAAAAATGCGACTGGGGATGTGAGGGAAAGTAGTCCAGTACAGTCCTTTTTTTAGAACTCCAGCGACGCGCCAATCTTTGAGAGTATCCGCTGATACTCCCAGTTGAAGGCACATTTCACCGCTGGGGATAAATGCCCATTGGATCGGGGGACGTTTAACTCTTGTGGTCATAAAAAAGTTTTGGTAGCTTTGGGGGCGGAAAGACAACACCAGCAAGGGGTTTAGCGGTGTTGACCTCACTTTACTTTTCTTTCGTGTATCTGGGAATGTACAGTTTTTCATAAAAATATACGAGGGCGCACTAAGACTCACTTCCAAGCGTTCTAATGTATCGATCGATCTCTAAAAATTCGATCGAATCGGGATCGAGCGTTTTAGATAAATGTTTAAGCCTCTTTTCCTCGAAGTTACTAGTTCTGTTTTTATCAGTCATACGCCTGAGAGTTTTTATGGCTGATGTTTTTACGTCCTCCCCTAGTTTGTCCAGTTCAACTAAGAGTTTTTTAATGTCACTATTTTGAGTAGACCCAAACATGTATTTAACAAACATATCGTTACCAAATATATTTTCTGATTCAAGGTATATTTGCCTAGATATATCAAAATTATTGCCGAAAAACTTGCGGATAAGTATCTGACGATCGCTCTCGGTCAATTCTGCTTTCATGTCACGTAGCTCATGCACGTAATCGAGTTGAGTGCGAGGTCTGTCAACTATTTTGATACTAAAATTTTTTAAAAGATGGGCAGATTTAGCCTGTAATATTTTCTGAAACATAACATTGTGTCCACACCTTCCTAATGGAAAATGTTTTTCTATCTCACTCCATCCAAGCTTTAATATCTTGTAAATAACAATCAGCTTTCTTGCTATGAGTGATATTTCCCCTTTTAAATCGGGGTAATACCATGCGGGTAATAGTTCGAGATTTATCTTTTCTTCGATCTGAAAGCCGCACAACAGTTGGTAAACACTTAGCCAATATACCTGGTGAGCATTCCAGTTTTCTATTTCTTTGATATTTAAGCCTTTTTTTAAGCTATGTGGTGGTAAGTCAATAAAATTTACGGGGTCTAACGCAGAAGGGTCGAAAGTTTTTTTAACAATCACTCTCACTCTGTTTTTATCGTTGAAAGAAATTCCGTATTTGTTATCGGTTGGATGTTTTTTGTTGCTCTGTGCAAGTCCTTGTTCAACAGCCATCCATAGTAGATCTCTTCTGTATTGTGGAGTCTCAGATCTCGCAATATTCTTTTTACTGATGTCTGTAGCTATAATCAATCCGCGCTCATCCTTAAATTTGCTTATAAACAGATCGAAATCATTAAGCTTAGTTTGGTTCATAATGTTAATTAACAAATGGAATTTGACCCAGAGCTAATCTACTAAATTAACTCTGGGTATTTTACTATTCAAACGCCCTTAGAACGCTATTCTGCTGAATGGCATCCCCATAGTATTTGTGCATAGTATGAGGGTCATGACCAGCCGCCGACGCGACTTCGATGTAATTGGCACCGCTCAGTAATGAATGCCTAACCGATGTCTTTCTGGTGGTGTAGGGCTTGCGGTAAGGTACCCCAACTTCGGCTAAGACAATTCGCCACAGCCGTCGAAAATTACCGTTATCGATCGGTAAACCCTCGCGGCTAGTGAATACTAATTCATCATCTGAAGCTGGTTTGAGGAGATCGCGTCTGGTACTGAGCATTGAAGCGATCGAGGGATCTAAGGGTACATTCCGCCCCTTCTTGGTCTTATTACTGGCAAACCAAGCCGAACCGAAATCAGCCGATATGTGTTTCCACTTTAAATCTCGGACTTCTTGAGGTCGAGTCGCCATCGACAGCCGAAACCGCACATAGTCAAGATAGTTGGCGTAGTGAGAACTATTGCGAAAACCATCTAAAATTCTCTTAACTTCATCTGTGGAGAATGCAGGAACGGGTTGGACGGGAACGGACTTAAACCTCTCTGCTACGCCTTCCCACGGGTTTAAATCGGGTAATTGAAACTTATCCCGCCCCCAATCCCAAGCGGCTTTAAGTAGCCAAATTCGTTGTTTGGCGGTATCAGGCTTGATTTTTCGGCATACCAAACCCATCGATCGCACCTCGATCAACATCAGCCGCCCGAATATTCAGATGCTTCTCTAGCATCACCTTCAGATACTTGTAGCGAGTCTCGATCGAAGCTTTGCTCAGTCCTTCATGCTTCTGTTGGTACTGGGTGAAGCGATCGAATAACTCGACTGTGGTAATCCCCATTACATGCTGTCGTTTCTTTGGTGGCAAATATTTGGTTAGGGTCGAATCGTAGTAACCGTGTTGAGCATCGGTTTCGATCCACGCCTTGACCCTTGCCGCTTCACCGCGTCCGCTGATACCATCACTCAGCCCTAATGCTAAATTCTTTCGCTTGCCTGTCTCTGGACAAGTCCATCGCAGTCTGAGTCTACCTTCAAGGTTCTCGATCGTTACTTTCATAGCAGGGTAAAAAACAGGGTAAAAGTGTCATGTCTAAACACCCCTAACCACCCTTTCATTGTCAATAAGACAAACGAAAAGAGTTCCAACAAAGCCTAAAGACCTTGCCGAAACCCTTTTCTAGTATTGTTTTCCCCTGAGTCGGGATGAGAGGATTTGAACCTCCGACCCCTGCTTCCCGAAAGCAGTGCGCTACCAAGCTGCGCTACATCCCGCCAGTCGAATGTACAAGTACAGAATTATATCATGAATACACGATCTGTATATTAAAAAGCTCTCATAATTTATGAGAGCTTTTCGGAGTTAGTAATCAACGGCCAAGTTAGTGAGAACATCAAGCCAACTTGAAGATGGGTTTACCGTAGTAACGATGGTAGATCGAAATCAATCAGTGATTTTTGGTGCTTGGACAACAGCCCCTAATGCAACTGGGTTAGACTGTTTGTGGGCGATCGTCGGTACGGATTCCCGCAGATGCGCTGTTAGTGCGGTGGTTGTCGTATCATAAATTTGAGTTAGGAGCTTAGGATAGAACCCAACACCGATGATCGGTACCAGGAGACAGGCGATAATAAATACCTCTCTGGGTTCAGCATCGACCAATTCTTCATGTTCGACTAATTTTTTATTTTCTTCACCATAGAAGATTTCCCGCAACATCGAGAGCAGATAAATCGGGGTCAGGACGACACCGATCGCGGCAATTAAGACCATGATGACCTTAAACTGGAGATTGTAAGCATCGCTAGTGGCAAAGCCGACAAATACCATTAGTTCGGCAACGAAGCCGCTCATCCCTGGTAATGCAAGGGAAGCCATCGAGCAAGCCACAAACATCGCAAAGATCTTTTTCATTTTTTGACCAACACCACCCATCTCATCTAGCATGAGTGTGTGAGTGCGATCGTAAGTAGCTCCCACCAAGAAGAATAAACTCGCCCCAATTAGGCCGTGGGAAACCATTTGCAAGACTGCACCACTCATCCCTAAATCGGTAAAGGAAGCAATCCCAATCAGAACAAATCCCATGTGCGAAATTGAAGAATAAGCAATCTTCCGCTTGAGATTTCGCTGGGCAAAAGACGTTAATGCAGCGTAGACAATATTTACCACCCCTAATACGATCAGCAGTGGCGCAAACGTAGCGTGGGCTTCAGGTAACATGCCTGCATTCATCCGAATCAGGGCATAACCACCCATCTTCAGCAATACCCCTGCTAGCAACATGTGTACGGGTGCGGTTGCTTCTCCATGTGCATCGGGGAGCCAGGTATGGAGAGGGATAATCGGTAGTTTTACCCCATAGGCAATCAATAATCCCGCATACATGAATAGCTGGAAATTGTGGGTATAGTCCTTCGCTGCCAATGCCCGCATATCGAAGGTAATCGTGTCGCCATAAAATCCCATCGCTAAGGCAGCTACCAGAATAAATAAGGAACCGCCAGCAGTATAAAGGATAAATTTAGTCGAAGCGTACAATCGCTTCTTACCGCCCCAGATTGCCAGGAATAGATAAACAGGTAATAGTTCTAGTTCCCAGACCAGGAAAAATAACAACATATCCTGAACGGTAAAGACGGCAATCTGTCCGCCGTACATTACCAACATTAAGAAGTAAAACAATTTGGGTTTAAAGGTGACAGGCCAAGCTGCTAAAATTGCTAGGGTAGTCACAAAGCCTGTGAGTAATACTAGCGGCATCGAAATCCCATCAACTCCCACCGACCATTTCAAATCTAGTTGGGGAATCCAAGTATAACTTTCGACCAATTGTAACTGGTCGGTATGAATATCATAGTGATTAGCAAATGTATAAACAATTAGGACAAAATCGATTAGTCCGACGATCAGAGCGTACCAGCGAACTGTCCGCCCATTTTTATCTGGGATAATCGGAATCGCCAGGGAAGCGAGAATAGGAAATAAAATAATCGCTGTCAGCCAAGGAAAGTTAGACATAGGCAGTTAAATCGGGGTTTGCCCAATAGATTAGTTAATATAGTTCAGTCACACTTGGAGATCGGGTTGTTAATAGGTCTAGAATCTGAAGAATTATTCGCGATTTGCTAGCGCGACGCTGGATCTTTGGTGTAGCGGCTCCCCAATCGAGACTAGGAGCCAGTTAATCTCAAAATTATGGTGGCCATTGTGCTTCGTTCGCGGCTTGGCGTAAGCCTGCTGTTAGGCATAGGCGCGGCCAATGCAGGTTGAATCGATGGTGTATAGCTTTGACACTTTATTTTCAGTTCTTAGACTTCAGTGCCCATACCTCTTAGACACTATAGGCGATCCCCAGATGGTCGAACTGGGATCTAATAATTCCTTAACAAACGAGACTACGGCCTAGTGTTTACACATACTGGTCCATTCACCAGGGTTTGACAAGCTAGGCGATAATTATCAGGTTTTTTCGCCAATTTACGATTCTCAACATCAGTTCTAGGCGAGAGATTTTCCATCCCTTCGACGATCTCTACTCGACACATGCCACATTGACCGTAGCCGCCACAGTTCATCAACTTACCTTTGAAGGTGTAGATATCAATTTGGTTTTGAATCGCCTTCTCGCGCAGATTTGCTCCCTGCGCGACGATGATTTCCTTGTCCTCTTTGATAAATTTAATCGCACTCATCCCCATACCCCCAAAATAATTTACGTCCTATTAAGGATTATTAAGATTTTTGGCGGTTTTGCCAAGGGGGGTTGGGTGTGGGGAAGTTGGGGTATGGGGGTGTTGGGGGGTTGGGGAATGTGGGGAAAACATTCTGTAAGTCAGCAATGTCCTAAATTCTTGCCCAGTTTAAGCCTGTCACTGGATTGCTATTCCAGCGGAGTAAACTAGCTGTTTGTCCCACATAGGCATCGGGAGTGTTGCGAGTCAAAGCCTGACGGGGTGCTGTAGTTGCTAAGGCGATCGCGTTACCAATATCGCAGATTCCCCACTTAACTAAATTCTGCACGCCGACTAGAAGCGATCGAGTCGTCCCTGACAGTGTTCCATCGGGCAATCTTGCCGTACCCTTAATTACCTCAATCTCTCGACGATCCCAAGGATATTTACCATCAGGTAAACCTAGTGGGGATAGGGCATCGCTGACTAGAAATAAGCCTTTGCTGTATTCACCGGATCGCACGAGCAACTTTAACATCGCAGGATGAACGTGCTGTCCGTCGGCGATAAATCCACATTGGACATGCGGTTGAGTCAATGCCGAGCCTAACAACCCTGGTTTGCGATGATGCAATCCTGGCATTGCATTAAAAGCATGAGTTACCATTGATGCCCCACTAGCGAATGCCCTCTCAGCCTGGGCAAAATTCGCCTGTGAGTGCCCTAAGCTGACGATAATGCCTAAAGACCTCAGATAGGGAACGATCGAGCCTGTTGGGTCTAATTCAGGGGCAAGGGTGATGACTTTGACAACTTCAGTATATTTACTTAGGAGTATTGTTGCATAATCGATAGTCAAAGGTAGTAAATATTCTTCGGGATGGGCACCCCTTTTTTGAGGATTGAGAAATGGCCCTTCGAGATGCACACCAAGGACTTTTGCGGTATTGGGAGGCTGAGGAGCAATAAACTCAGCAAAGACAGCTAACGATCGATGAATATTCTCGATCGAAGTAGTGACAATAGTCGGTAAAAATCCGTCTACACCTTGCTGCCAGAGAAAATCACAGATCTCTGTCAATCGATCGAAATCACCCATCTCTACATCAGGAAACGCTAATCCCAACGCCCCATTAATCTGAAGATCCACCCCACCCAAAGAAATCCAATCCCCATCAACATCTAAAACCTGCAAATCCTCCACCATCAAAGACTCCGCAATTGCCACAATCTTCTCATCGCGGATTACCATCTCTTGGAATCCCTGATATCCAGGAATCTGAGCATTAATAATTTTGCAATCGTTCATTTAAGAGTTCATTAAAAAGTAGAGGGTCAAGATTGGACGCAAGCGTCTAATTCCTATTCCATATATCATAGTGGGCGTTGGTGCAGTCTACTCCCTACTCCTTACCCTCTACCCTCTAAAAGAAGTATGAAAACCCCACTAATCGGCATCATCATGGGTAGCGATTCTGATTTACCTACAATGAAAGCGGCGATCGAAATCTGCGCACAATTTGAGGTACCTCATGAAGTCGCGATTGTCTCAGCACATCGTACCCCAGAACGGATGGTCGAATACGCCCAAACAGCACATCAACGAGGCTTAAAAGTAATTATCGCGGGAGCAGGTGGAGCAGCCCATTTACCTGGAATGGTAGCCTCTCTGACACCATTACCTGTCATTGGCGTACCGATTCAGACCAAAGCATTGCAGGGAATTGATTCACTGTACTCGATCGTCCAAATGCCCGCAGGTATCCCTGTTGCGACAGTCTCGATCGGCAATGCTACAAATGCGGGACTACTAGCTATCCAAATCCTTGCCACTCAAGATTCCATGTTATTAGTTCGAGTTATGGCCTATCGCCAGAGCCTTAAAGAAATGGTACTAGCGAAACAAGCCAGATTAGAAGCGGTTGGGTATAGCAATTATTTAGAGGGCCAAGAGTCTTAAACTTGTATCTTTTTTCGAGATCTACACTACATCAAGATATTGTTAATATTTTGTATTAATAGATAATGCCTAAGTCCAGAACAAGGTATCTTGTTATACAGAATTTTTGTATCTCCAAACACAAAATTGTTCCACCGCGATACATGATTTCTCGATTTAAAATACTCTGGCGTAAAGGATAGAACAAGTGTTCAAAAAAATTCTCCTCGTGTGTTTAGTGGCTTTGTGGGTTCTGAGCGGCCCGCTAATGGATAATGCTCTGGCAGATCCTGTGAAAACACCTGCAATGGATGTCGATGGGATCAATACTGGTGATACAGCTTGGATGCTAGTGTCATCAGCATTAGTATTGCTCATGACTCCAGGATTGGCATTTTTCTACGGTGGTTTAGTCCGCTCTAGGAACGTACTCAATACGATGATGATGAGCCTAGTCTTAATGGCTATTGTCGGTGTAACTTGGATACTTTGGGGCTATAGTATTGCCTTTTCGCCTGACTCAGTGGCTACAGTTAAAGATGTTGTCACCGTTAATACCAATCCCATCTTTGGGAACTTAAATTGGTTTGGGTTAAATGGGGTTGCCTTCGATAGACCCGATCCTGTTGGTTATGCACCAACCATTCCCCATCAATTGTTCATGGTTTACCAGATGATGTTTGCCATCATCACTCCAGCCTTAATTTCTGGGGCAATTGTTGAACGGATCAGCTTCAAAGCTTACTTCTGGTTTGTGATCGCTTGGTCTACACTGATTTATTCACCTCTGGCTCACATGGTTTGGGGTAAAGGTTATATCGGTGCAACCCTTGGAGCTTTAGATTTCGCTGGTGGTACTGTAGTTCACATTAGTTCTGGTGTTTCGGCAGTCGTTGCCGCTTGGATGATTGGTGCGCGGAGAACCTATCCAAATCAACCAGCGGCACCACATAATGTGCCGTATGTGCTGTTGGGAATTGGGCTACTATTCTTCGGCTGGTTTGGTTTCAATGGTGGTAGTGCTTTAGGTGCTAATGGTTTAGCTGTTGTTGCCTTCGTCACCACCGCTGTTTCTAGCTGTGCTGGCGGTTTAATGTGGATGATTTTAGAGTGGGTATTGCGGACGAAACCTACTGCTGTAGGGATTGCGAGTGGTTTCCTCGCTGGCTTAGTCGGAATTACGCCTGCGGCTGGTTTTGTGACTCCCTTGAGTGCAATTCTCATCGGTTTGATTACGGCTACTTGCTGCTTCTTTGCAGTCAGCCTTAGAGCGAAATTACAGTTCGATGACTCTCTCGATACATTCCCCGTTCATGGTGTGGGTGGTACTGTCGGTGGTTTATTGACTGGTATCTTTGCAACTAGAGCTGTAAATTCTGCTGGTGCAGATGGTTTACTCGTGAGTGGTAGTCCTGAGTTATTAGGTAAGCAAATTGTTGCAACAATTATCACCTATATAATCGCGGCGGCTGGTACATTTATCATCATCAAAGTTCTAGGCTTAGTAATGGATCTACGGGTTAAACCTGAAGCTGAATATCAAGGCTTGGATATTAACGAACATGGTGAAGAAGGTTACGGCGAAGAGTTTGCTGCTGGCTTGAGCTTGGCTGAAAGAGAAGGCTAAAGGATTAATTAATAATTGATAATTAATCGATTGAATCGATCGTTATTGGTAATGTCAAATCATAAAGAGTCGTCGGTTTGCATTTACCTGCGACTCTTTATTTTTATTCCATATTCTGCACTTCGGAAAAGTAGCATCGATAATAGCATTTTTTCCGATTGGAGCGATCCGCTTGTTACTTTGATACAGATCGATCGAGATGGTTAGTTTGGCAGTGCTTTGGCTCAGTTGGTCCTCGATCTGTACGTATGGCAACTTACCAGACGAAACAATTTAAACTACAATCTAACTCTATTGTCAAATAGTTGCTCAATCACCATTAATTATTAATATTATAGTTACTATAAAATTCTCTAGAGCTGGGGAAAATTTCAAAGATATCATCCATGCTGCTCAACTCAAACAACATTTTATTTTGTCGATCGATCGAACAAATAGATAATTGACTATTAACTTCGTGCACCTTTTGAGCTGCTAATACCAAAGCTGCTAATCCAGAACTGTCCATAAAAGTGAGATTTTGACAGTCTAGCAGCACATTACTAACACCAGCATTGGCACTTTCCACAATCTCTTGTCGCAACTGACTACAGTTAGTCACATCCAAAACACCAGTAGGCTGAATCACCTTGAAAGGTGCTGCTACACTTGTGAGTATTCCAGTAGCTGGTTGGAGTTGAGCTGTTGGCACTAAAGATCCCATCGCTCGTTCGAGTTCTTGAGCGTATCTAGCGATCATCATGGTCTGTTTTTCAAGCCGAATGGAGATTGCTTCGCGCAGATCTCTGGGCGTAAATGGTTTGGTGAGATAGTCATCGGCTCCGAGCGACATTCCTTTGCGAAAATCATCCTTAGCGGCTTTAGCCGATAGAAATATGAACGGAATTTTGATGGTGCTGGGATCTTGGCGGAGTGCGATCAGCACATCGTAGCCATCGAGTTCTGGCATCATCACATCGCAAATAATTAGATCGGGATGATGTTCCCGTGCTAGTTGTACACCAATTTTGCCATTTTCGGCTGTTAGGACATTAAAGCCTTCTAATTCTAAAATTTCTTGAATGTTTTCACGGATTCCGGCTTCATCTTCAATCGCTAGGATAGTTGTCATTTGGGTAGATGGGTGGTATAGGTGGATGGATAGGTTTTAGGAATTATTGATAAATTGATATTAACTATCAATTGTTTAATTAGTTATCCCATTTGATTCAAAGGTAAATTGACAATAAAAGTCGTACCAACATCGATTTCGCTGATGAGATCGATATTGCCACCATGGAGATCTACACATCGCTTGACGATCGATAAACCTAGTCCGGTGCCAGGAATATTATTAACATTTTTACCACGGTGGAATGATTGAAATAGCCGAACTCGATCTTCAGCAGAAATTCCGATCCCGCGATCGGCAATTTCAAAGGTAACTGTGTCACTGGTAAAGTTGACATCAAACTGAACGTGACGATCGTCTAAAGTATACTTAATCGCATTAGAAAGCAAGTTAGTCAGAATTTGACGAACTAATTTACTATCCATCCAAACTGTTAGTTCGTTTTCGAGGGAAATAGTTAAGTCTGCATGAGTTATAGTTAATTTGAATCGACCTTCAGCATTGATACTATTTTCTAATTCTTCAACTAGTTCATGACAAAATGCGATCGCATCGAATGAGGATCGCTTGCATTCTAGTTTGCCCGCATCTGTCTGGTAAATTAAGAGAATGTCTTCTAATAATGTTGTCATATGCTTGACAGCAGATTGAATTCGTTGCCAATGTTTGATTTTCTTGGGTCGATCGAGTCGATCGTCATAGTCTTCAAGTAAGCCCGTAGAAGAAGAAATAATTCCCAAAGGTGTCCTAAATTCATGAGAAGCCGTAGTAATAAATCTAGTTTTTAGTTCGCTTAATTCCTGTTCTTGAATTAATGCCTTACCAATTTCAATCTTTTGTGTAGCCAGCTTATCTACCAATCTTTTTGCATCTGTCAAAGAAGTACTTTGGGCTTGAAGCAAAAACAAAAAATCAGCAACTGGATCGTGAAGGGCAAAGTCAGATATTCTGAGATTAAAATCAGTCATCGTTGTCGGATTGGTAATCCACGGCGATCCTAAAAACAGGATAACATCTTCATAATCTACATAAACTATTTGTCCCTTGAGTTGCATCCCATTTTGTAGAGATTCTAATAAAAATAGCGATCTAGTGTGGGTACGGAAGGAGTTAAATTCGGCTACTATATTGGGGCGTTTAATTTCAAATTGCTCGTGAAATTTTTTAGACCTTAGAATGTTGGGATATAAGCGTTTGAGGACAGGTCCGACATGAATAATGTCTAACTGAGCATTTAAGACGAGATAAAATGGAAAAATCTTACCAAAGATATCAGGAAGTGGTGAAAAGTCTGTCGTTGTGTATTCAGAAATATTGACGTTTCCTAAAAAGCTCATTGTCGCATGACCCGTCGATAACTATTAGTAAAAAGATGGTGAATTAAAATTAAAATCAGTTATTGTTTTGATGGAGAAATTGTTTGAAGGGACATTTGGGTTTGTGGGCGATCGATAATTCCTGATGGTCGCTACCTTGTGCTTTACTAGCAGTAAGCTGAATATTGACATCTGTATCGAATTTTTCTCCCAAACCTTTGAGCATTCCAACTACCATCGGGGTTAAACCAGGTCGCTCTGAGTAGTAATGTAATTTGAGTGATGCTGTTTCGAGATGGGAACACAGAAAGCTGGGTGGTTGGAGTTCGGGAAAACTCAGCCCCATACGAGCATGTAGATTGTCCAGATTTTGAAGAAATTCAGGGAAATTATCTCCAGCCATTGCCATCAGCGATCCAAATCCTTCTGCCGCAGTGAAGAGCAGCCAATATTTTCCAAATGCTTCTAAAACATCTGTTGTGGGCATTTTGATGACAGCACTAGTCGCATCGACAAGTCGATAGGTAATCTCATCAGGATAGGCATCCATACTGATAAATGCTTCGATCTGCACTTCTGCCTTAGATTTAATTTCTGTCCAGGTTGCTTCTCCATATTGGCTACAAACCATATCTTCCAAGCCTTTATTTACCAATCCAAACATAGATAATTGAGCCTCGTGGAAAGTGGGCAGTGCATTAAATCCAGTTACTATTTAGAGTACCCATATCCCCTCGGTAGATTAGTATGGTGTCTCGCCTTAGAATTTATTACTGATTTGCAATCGTGCTCATCAGGGCAATTAGCTCGGCGTTGTAATCGATCGCGTATTCATTGGTCGCATAAGATTTCTCATCATCCACATAGCTCAACAGCCCCCGATTTTTAGGCGCGATCCCATCTTGGGCACCACTATTAGCACCACCTACTAATAAACCAGGAATCGAGATTTTACGAGCGCGGGCAAAAATATGATTGACGTGCCGAACTGGATGAGTACCGATGCCAGTCACAAATGTCTGGTTAAAAGGGTTGCGCCCCAGTAAATAATCGATTTGGTCGATCGCGGCTTGACGGTAGGCAGTCCCATCGGTCAATCGATAAGCTAATATTAGCGTCAGCCCCTCTGTAGCTGTCATCTTGTTCGATCCCCAGATAAATCGATGATTTGCTAGATGATATCCATTTGTGGTGACTTTTTTGACGAGTGCATCCGCTCGGTGAAGGATTTTCTCAGCGAGCTTTAGTTTAAGCTGGTTGGCTTGGGGAGTTTGGCTCTCACTTAGATAGTTCAACATTCCCAGAGCCGTAGGATCTTTCCACTCAAATAGAGAGTAGTCAAAATTGGGTAATTGTTGGAGAAAATATCGATCGAATTGGCTTTCTTTGGTCGTAATAAATAGTTCTGCTGCTGCCCACAATCGATCGTCTGTATCGATTTTTAGGCTCGGTTCGGTATCGATTTCTGAGGCGAGATATTTACCCGAACCGCTATCATCGCCATTTACCCAATCTACTTTCATCGCCGATTGCATTTGTAGATAATCCCATGCCCGTCGAGCTGCCTTCAGATAGAGGGTAGATTGTTGGGGTTGGAAAGGAGCATATACCCGTGCGGCGATCGCCATTGCTGCGGCAAATTTCGCCGTCTCTGCGGTGGAAATACCATAGATAAAGCGGGGTTGAGTATCTTCATCGGGGGCGACGATCGACGGCCACTTTTTACCGGATAGTTTACGATAAACTGCCCCATCCGATCGCTGCATGGATCGCATCCAATCCAATCCCACCCGCATTTCATCGAGCAAGTCGGAGATACCGTTACCGCTTTCGGGAATGGTTAATTGTCGATCGGGAAATGCTTTGGGGTTATTCTCATATAGACTCAATAGTCGCCCCACGGTAACTGCTGTGGTGCTGACATATTTGCCATAATCCCCTGCATCATGCCAGCCGCCAGTGGATGGAATTGCTTTCCCAGATAAATCTGTGGGGTCTTGATGGGCAAGCGAACCATCCCGAAGATGACAAGGTGCGTGGCGAATGCCTGTGACCGGATCGTCGATCGCCACCCCACAGCGTTGGAGATAATAGGAGCGGAGTAGTTTAATTATTGGCTCCTGATAAACATTAGACGCGATCGAAAATGGATAAGACTCGATCGATCCAGCTCGCAGGAAATAATTACCAGTTTGTTCGATCTGGCTAAAGTCAATAGTTTGTAATCGATCGTTACTATCTCGATCGCGAACTGACTGTGTGGGAGTAATAACTTGTACCGTTTTTTTGGTGCTGCTATCTACTAACTCAATTTTTTGCTGTGCGGTGTCGCTGTTGACTAATAAAGCAACTTTGGGACTATTTGGTAAATAACCAACCTGGTTTACGACAATTTTGGCTGATGGTGCGGCTTGTAATCGAGCAAAGTTTCCAGCAGTAATTACCAGAAAGAATGCCGCTATGAGGGTAATTATTAGACGGTGAGATCGATTCATCATGATTTTATTACATCAAATTTAGTGCTGTTCTCACCTAGCAAATTTCCTTGTGAGTCGGTAACGTTAACTGATAATTTATAATTCCCACGATCTAAATTCGATAGATTTAGCTTATCGATC
This sequence comes from Chamaesiphon sp. VAR_48_metabat_135_sub, assembly GCF_031418915.1. NCBI lineage: Bacteria > Bacillati > Cyanobacteriota > Cyanophyceae > Gomontiellales > Chamaesiphonaceae > Chamaesiphon > Chamaesiphon sp. VAR_48_metabat_135_sub. The sequence goes on from NZ_JANOJV010000249.1 coordinate 52,102, forward strand.
TGTTTGCCGCTATCTGGTGTAATAGCGACCGAGATCGAATCTTGTTTAACAACCTCATTCACTCGTTTTAATGTGTATGTGAGTTTAGAATTAGGCATCGATTTCCACAAGTCGTTAATCAGCCATATTTCTACAGGGATTGACTCGCCAACCTTCCACCGTTGTTTGATTAAAATGATGCTCGGCAAAATCGGTTGATAAGCACGTTTTAGCATTTCATATCCTGGCTTTGCCTGTCGCCAATAGTCTACAACACCCCAATTAATTGATGGCCAATCTTCGACAAACATAAACTGAAAAATTGCACTCACGGGCTGATATCGCTGTCTCCGATAAGATTCGGCTGCAAATTGAGTCAGTTGGGCTTGATATTGTTGGGTATTTTCGATAAATTCTTCAATGGTTTTGCCCATCGGCACTTTCGCAATGTCGAATGTCTCATGGGGTTGGAAATTATGATATTTCCATTTTTCTAGTTTCGCTGGAGTATCAGGAAATAGTTCGGCTGCGGTAAATATTCGATCTAAAGAACTCCGGTTTGGTAACGCCTGCGCTCCAAATTCCGTAATTAAGGGTTCTTTGGTAGGTTTGCCATAGTCTTGCCATTTTCCTGAATACCAGCCGTACCAGGGGTGTTCGTTAACGGTTGAGGCGAGATGTAGATGGCGGGTGGAGTCGCGGGAGCGGAGACTATTGTAAATTGTCTCGTCGAGAGCGCGATTTTGTTTGGGATTGTAATCGGGATATTTATCTTTCATCCAAGTAGCATCCCACGGCGGTTCGTTGTGAATGCTCCAGGTAAAAATTGAGGGATGGTTATATAGCATTGTCACCATATCATTCGCCTGTCGCTCGGCTTCGGTAACAAATTCGGCGGCATCGCTATAACCCCATTGCAGCGGGAAATCTTGCCAGACTAATAACCCCATCTCATCGCATAAACGGTAAAATTCTGCTGCTTCAATATGTGCGTGAACGCGGATACTATTAATATTTGCTTGTTGCAGTAGTTTGAGATCGATCGAGTATTTCTCCCGTGTCATCTCACTCAACCATTGAGAAGCAATATAATTGGTACCACGTAAAAACATCCGCCGACCATTTAATTCCCATGCTTGCGATTGCGGATTGAGGCGGATCGTGCGAAAGCCGAAAGTGGTACTCGATCGATCTAATAATTTATTCTTGCTTAGAACTTGGGTGTTTACCCTATATAAATCTGGGTTACCATGTTCCCATGTCCACCACAAATGTGGATCGGTTTTGGGGATATTAATAGCGATTTGATTGGTACCTGGCTTTAAAATATGTTCCTGAACTATGGGTAAATCTGGCGACTCCTGAAAATTGGCAGGTTGAAGTTGAAGTAATAATTTTACTGTCTGTGGTTTGGGCGTAGGATTGATGATTGTGAGATCGACATGAGCGATCGCATTTTGCAGGCGACTATCTAATTCTGGGGTTACTTGCTGTTGGGTGATTGCGACTCGATCGGATATTTGTAATGATACAGGTGCCCAGATTCCGCCTGTATTCTGTTCTTGTCCGCGTATAGACCATGCACCACCGGGACGGGTATCATGATGGTTTAAAACGCCTTTGATAATTCGTTTGTGCAAAGACCAGACTTTTTCAGGTTCTTCAACTGGACTATTTACTTTGACGACTAAAACATTATCATCATTATATTTAAGCTTGTCAGATACAACAAATCTAAACGGCTGAAAATAGCCCTCATGAAATCCTAAATAATGACCGTTGAGCCAGACATCACCAGTATAGTCAACGCCGTCAAATACAAGCTGAATAACTTTACCTTTTAAAGATCGATCGATCTGAAAATGTCGGCGATACCAAACAACTCCAGATAGATCTTGCCCTTGTAAGAACCAATTGCCAGGAACTTGGATCGATCGCCAATTGCGGTCGTTATATGTGGGTAAATAAGCATTATCTGGTTGCAGATGACCGGATGCAAATTTCCATTGTCCATCCAGGGATATCGAATTTAAAGTTTTAGGATTCGATTTAGTTTCTATTGGTACTGGATTGGCGATCGTCGGCGTAGAATGAACTGCGATCGTCAAACTTATACCGATGATGAATAGTGGTACCCAAACAACTCGAAAAAATGGAAATATTCGGAGTAGAGAAGATAAGCGATGTTTCCACATAATATTATCGATCTAGTCAGGTATAGATCCCCGACTTCTCCAAGAAGTCGGGGATCTAATTAGGGGATCTAATTAATTAATTGTCAGGGATGCGAAACACAACCCGACGATCTCTATTCTATCTACGAGTTTGGGCGAGAGTATGCACTCGTCTACTTCTCTACCCTTCCTTCGGTTGCCAAACAGCGGCGCGGATAATTACTGACAACAGCAAGAGATTATAAATCGCCCATCCAGTATTGACTACATATAATGGCACCTCAGTTAAAGTACCCATCGCAAACCTAACTAGAGCATAAAGTATTCCCAGAATCGTCAAACCACAAACAATCATTTGGGGCATAACTAGATTTAGATAAATTCCCGATTGGCGTTCTTTGGGTGTGACTTTAAATTTAATCGATCGCTTGGTAAAGACACTCAATACTGCTTGAATAAATAGAGGAAATAACGCGATCGCATATTGTTCGGCTCTCCATACTTCTCCAGCGGGAATCCCCCATGTCACCATCAAAAAAGTTAGCCGATTGATAATAAATGCGGGGGCAAAATGGATGATAAAATCTGCGCCATAAGTATGAATGGGCGTAATCCCTGTAAAGAAAAACACGATCGGACATGCAATCAAAACCACCGTCGCAAAGCCCGAAAAGTAGCTATACATCGTCTGAAAATACTGGAGCCTTTGCCAGAAACTCAGTCCTGGTTTAGTCCACGGATTTTCTTGAATTAATACCTGAATCGTCCCCTGCGCCCAGCGGAGCCGCTGTTGGAGAGTGGAAGCGAGATCGTCAGGGGCTAAACCTTCGGCGAGGAGTTCGTGATGGTAGACAGATTTCCATCCGGCTCCGTGCAACCGCATGGCGGTATTCATATCTTCTGTGATGCTGCTACTCGACATCCCGCCAATGAGGGTAAAATCCTTGAGTAGCTTTTTGTTTTGGGCGACTGCTTTGGTGAAATATTTTAGCCCCACACTAACTAGAGCTTCGCGGCGGAGGATAGCATTTGTACCTGTATAAAAGGCTGAATTTAAACCATCTTTACCCTGTTGAATCGGCCCATAAAAGAGATGAGCGCGATGTCCGTAGGGATCGCCAGGGGGGATATTATAAAAATCTTGAGGTGTTTGGACTAGGGCAATCCGATTATTATCATAATTACCCGTCGAGAGATTGTAACTATAGAAGTAGGGTAAAACTCGCTGAAGAAATTGTGGTTTGGGAATATGATCGGCATCGAGGGTGAGAATAAATTGTCCCGTAGTCTCGCCAGAGAAAAGAGCGTAGTTAATATTCCCAGCCTTGGCATAATGAGGTTGCCCCTGTGGTTTTGGACGAGCGATGTAGCGACAGCGGGTAATTTCGGTAAATTCAATTTCCTTTTGTTTAATCGCGGCAATTAATTCTTGCTCTTCGGTAATGAGTCGCTCTTGGACACTCTGATGTCCCCCGTGAGTGAGCGTCATGACTTGACGGAAGACTTGTAAAAAGTGGGCTGAAGTATTTGGCTCATTCTGTGCTGGGAGAGTCGCGACAAAAGTTTCAGCAGCTTGGCTATCGCCAGTTAATTCGCGAATTTGCTTGAGCCGTTCGCGGAGTTCTGAACGTTCCGACTTAATC
>NZ_JANOJV010000250.1:0-9998 GCF_031418915.1 Chamaesiphon sp. VAR_48_metabat_135_sub
CAGATCGGACAAACTTGACAGCATCTGAGGTGGTAATATGCTCGAATACCACACGCAGTTGGGGAAATCGCTCCTTGAGGGGAATCAAATGTTTCTCAATAAACACTTTCTCCCGATCGAATACATCAATATCGCAATCGGTCACTTCTCCGTGCAGTAATAGCGGCATATCTACCTCCTGCATTGCTTCAAAGACGCGATCGCATTTGCGAATATCCGTCACCCCCAAGTCTGAGTTGGTTGTTGCACCTGCGGGGTAGTATTTCACCGCTTTGATAAACTGGGAGGCTTTGGCCGAGACGATCTCTTTGGGGCTAGTGTTGTCGGTGAGGTAGAGTGTCATCAGTGGCTCAAATTGCTTGCCATCCGGAATGGCGGCGATGATGCGATCGCGGTAAGCCGCAGCATCAGCGACCAAGCGGACTGGGGGCTTCAAATTTGGCATGACGATGGCACGGGCAAACTGACGCACAGTATGGGGTAGAACTGCTTTTAGTGCCGCACCATCGCGGAGATGAAGGTGCCAGTCGTCAGGTCGAGTGATAGTGAGTTTTTGCATCTTTTAATCATAAAACAGTTGGCAATGTGACGGGAACGTTAGATCGAAAGCTCTAACCCATTAATGCCAAGCTAGATTTTGTTAAGGCTGGTACGATCCGATCGCTAGCAGCCCTCGCGCCTGACAAATTTCGTGCTGCTGGGCCGACTCGTAATGCTGCCAAACCACCCATAATAAATAGTTCGCAACCTTGCCAGCGCAGATACTCGTCAACGACGGGTAAACCATTGACAATCTCTAACGGATGAGCGGCCAAAACGTCTTGCAGTAGAGGATGATTTCGCGCATCTAACTGACTGCCAGTAGCGACCCAAATTCGGTCAATACTTTGATGATGAATGCACTCATGGACGGCGGAATTATCACAATGTACCTGCCAACTATCATCACTCCATTCAGCTTGGGACACCCCACATTGTTCGTAGAACATAACTTTTCCCTCTCGCTCCAGTCGCCGCAGTTGGGACAGCACCATTGGAGTCATCGAGCCGCCATTCCGCGCCTGTTGAATCATCTGCCAGCGCGTATGTAAATCCGGTTCTGCCCAAAAACCTTTGAGATATTTCGGCCCAATCCAACCAGGATCGGCATCGAATAGCTTGCCATACACATCGCGGCGAGACATTAATAGCACCTGTGCGCCACGTTCAACTGCCCCTAACGCTAGATGTCCACTGGTTAGACCTCCCCCGATAATTAGGACTCGTTCGCCCTGGAGCCGCGATCCTCGCAGGTCTATCTGTTGAGAATGCAAGACTCGATCTGGGGGATAACTGGTCGAAATTTGCCCCACCCACTCAGGGACATTCCGCACGGCTCCACCATTAGCAATTACCACTCTACGGGCGATCATAGTTTGCCCATTGGCTAGGTGCAGACAGAATCGCGCCCGACCCCGATCTGTGCATGGTTCGACGCGGATAACTTGAGCTGGATAGACACAATCGGCTAATTGCCACCGCTGAATCATTTCTTGACAGAAATCCCGAAATAGTTGAGTTCCGGGTAAGTCGTAAGGCGCGAATAATTCGTCGGGGCGGGGAGCGGCAAAGGTACGCAGGGCATGAGGATCGGGGTCAGGTTGATGGACGGCTGGCGATCGCAAATGTGGGATCTCGAAGGCGGCGAACTGACGATCCCATTGACTCATCCAGGTACCACTAGGATCGAAGGCGAGAAACCGTCCGCGCATGGATTTCTTTTTCTGTAATAGATGTGTCGCTAGAGTCAGGGCATGAGGGCCAGCCCCAACAATTGCCAGATCGATAAATTCGGGGAGTGCTGCTAATGTGTCGAGCATGAATATTTAGCTTGGCGGTAGGCGATCGCTAGAATATAAGAACGATTATCATTCTACCTATGAAATCAGCTAAAAATCCGATATCATGATAATGGTTATCATTCCTGTAATCATGGTTTGCCTCAGATTGATATGTCGCCAGTCTCCCAACCACTACCACCCGCGCTCGATCGAATTATCCAACGTTTCCAACAGATATCGGAATCAAAACGGCGGTATGAGTACCTGCTTCACTTTGCCAAACGTCTTCCGGCGTTCCCCGATCACCAGAAAATCCCTGAGAATCGCGTCCCTGGTTGTGCATCGCAAGTTTATGTAATCGCGACGATGGATGGTGGCAAAGTCAGCTTTCAGGCTGATTCTGATGCCCAAATCACCAAAGGATTAGTGGGTTTATTGGTGGAAGGATTAGCGGGATTGACTCCAGCAGAAATCATGCAGTTAACGCCGCATTTTATTCAGCAAACTGGACTGGATGTGAGTCTGACTCCCTCGCGGGCTAATGGTTTTTACAACATTTTTCAAATGATGCAAAAGAGAGCATTAGTCTGTCATTTGACTGAGACTTATTTGCAAAGTTAAGGAGGTGATTATGCCTGATTCAGTCATCCAGAGTTGTTTAGAACCAGTGCTAAAGCGTCAACATGAAATACCTGTAACGATCGTGACGGGTTTTCTGGGGAGTGGTAAAACGACACTACTCAATCATATTCTCACCAATCAGCAAGGTTTGAAAATTGCCGTAATTGTGAATGAATTTGGTGATATCGATATCGATTCACAATTATTAGTAGCTGTGGATGAAAACATGGTGCAACTAGCTAATGGTTGTATTTGCTGCACAATTAATCAAGGTTTAGTCGATGCAGTTAAGGCGATCGCAAGTCGGACTGAATTAGTCGATTATCTGGTGATAGAAACTACTGGAATTGCCGATCCGTTGCCGATCATGCGAAGTTTTACAACTACGGATTTATCCCAAATTACTAGGGTTGATTCGGTGTTGACTGTGGTAGACGTATCATCATTTACTTCGCAACATTACGGTAGTGAAGCGGCATTAAATCAACTCATTTTTGGAGATATTATTTTATTGAACAAGACGGATTTAGTTACTGCTGATATCGTGGCTAAGTTGGAAAATTATATTCGATCGATCTCCCAAAATGCCCGAATTATTACCACTGAACATGGACGAGTGCCATTACCTTTAATTTTAGATGTTGGAGTTAATCATCGGGATACTGCTCTCAGCTTACCTGAATCGAGTCATGAGCATTCCCATCATCTAGAGAATGATGGATTCATAGCAGTTTCATTTGAGAGCATTTACCCGCTAATTCTGGATAAGTTTCAAAACTTTCTCGATCGATTATCTCCAGATGTTTATCGAGCTAAAGGTATCCTTCAGTTTCAGGGTAGTCAATTACGGCACATCTTCCAAATGAGTGGCAAACGGTATGAGATGGAGAGCATTCGGGTGGAAAAAATGAGCGCAAGTAGATCGCCGCCAACTAATGCTAATCAATTAGTATTCATCGGGCGAAACTTGAACGCTGAGGCAATTAAAGTGAAATTAACTGAATGCCTTGCTATATAATTTAAGGAAATTGCATGACTCAAACAATAACGCATCCAGCCACAGCTACACTCGAAATTCCTAAACGGGGAATGCCTGTTACAATTATTACTGGTTTTTTGGGTAGTGGTAAAACTACGCTATTAAATCATATCTTGAGCGATCGCCAGGGCTTAAAAGTCGCCGTATTAGTTAATGAATTTGGTGACATTAATATCGATAGTCAACTGCTGGTGTCGATCGATGAAGGGATGGTAGAGCTGAGTAATGGTTGTATCTGTTGCACGATCAATGAGGATTTAGTAGATGCAGTCTACAAGGTATTAGAGCGCGAAGACAAGGTTGATTATATGGTGATTGAAACCACTGGTGTAGCCGATCCGTTGCCGATTATCTTGACATTTCTGGGAACAGAATTGCGAGATATGACGCGATTGGATTCAATCGTCACGATGGTTGATTCTGAGACATTTACGCCCGAACACTTTGATAGTGAAGCAGCATTTAAACAAATCACCTATGCGGATATCACTATTTTAAACAAGACAGATTTGGCAAGTACCGAACAGGTTTTGAGTGTAGAGACGTATATTAAATCAGTTAAAGAAGGTGCGAGAATCCTCCACAGTGAGCATGGAAATGTCCCACTGAATCTAATTCTAGATGTTGAGTATAATAATCCAAATGATTATGCTGATTTAGTTAAGGAAGAAATAGAGCAAACTGAGCAAGATAGTCACAAACATCATGCTCACGAACACAAAACTTATGCTGCTCATGAATCACCCGCTGCTCATCAACATGAACACGAAAATAAACACGAACATGCACATAAAAAACATGATGCACATAATCACGAACATCATGCCCATGAGCATCATCATCACCATTCTAGTCATTTAGACAATGATGGATTTGTATCGATCGCCTTTGAAGGAGATCGCCCCTTTGATGTCAAGAAATTTCAAACGTTTCTACAATCACACTTACCATCAGAAGTCTTTCGAGCTAAAGGAATTTTGTGGTTTACAAATAGTGAAGATCGGCATATTTTTCAACTCAGTGGTGCTCGTTTTAAGCTAGATGGTGAGCCGTGGCAATCTTCACCAAAAAATCAGCTTGTCTTTATTGGACGCAATTTGAATGCAGATCGTCTTCGACAGCAGTTAACAGACTGTTTTGCCTAGTTTCGTGTTATTCATATCTCGAATTCAATAGTTCATCTCTAACCATTCAATCTAAATTTACTCATGACTTTATCGATTTCACCTGACGATATCCGTAAGCAACTCATTAATACTGAATCTAAATCTCCTGTTTCGGAAGCAGAAATGCAACAAGCAGTGCGGACATTGCTAATTGGGCTAGGCGAAGATCCAGATCGGGAAGGACTCCTCGACACCCCAAAACGAGTTGTTAAAGCTCTCAAATATCTGACTTCTGGCTACAACCAATCTCTGGATGAATTGCTCAATGGAGCTGTATTTCATGAGGATGCAAACGAAATGGTATTGGTGCGGGATATCGATTTATTTAGCTCTTGCGAACACCATATTCTACCGATCATCGGACGCGCTCATGTTGCTTATATTCCGAATGGAAAGGTAATTGGATTGTCCAAAATTGCCCGCATTTGTGAAATGTATGCACGGCGGTTACAGGTGCAAGAGCGATTGACTAGTCAGATTGCTGGTGCAATTCAGGGGTTGCTGAAGCCACAGGGGGTGGCGGTGGTGATTGAGGCGACGCACATGTGTATGGTGATGCGTGGGGTGCAGAAGCCAGGTTCGTGGACAGTGACAAGTTCGATGCAGGGGGTGTTTGCGGATGATGCGAAGACTCGTCAGGAATTTATGGATCTCATTCGTCATCGGGCATCTTTTCATTAGATTGAATTACTGCGGGGATCTACCCACCCCGCCCTACGGGCACCCCTGTCTTGTCGTTTTTTTATTCTGGGGTTCCCCCAGAATAAAAACGCCGCTCCTCGGAGGGGATTTTATCCTAGCCCAATGGCTAGGGTAAACCGACTACGGATATCGAAGATATCTTTGTATTTTAATATTCAATTTATTTATGTTAGATACACTTGAGGCACCACCACAAAAGTTACCTGTCACGATCGTGACGGGATTTTTGGGTAGTGGTAAAACTACGCTGTTGAACCATATTATTAAAAACTTTGAGGGTTATAAGGTTGCTGTTTTAGTCAACGAATTTGGTGATATTAATATCGACAGTCAACTGCTAGTTAAGGTTGGTGGTGATGAGGATGATAAAAATATGATTGAATTGACGAATGGCTGTATCTGCTGCACGATCAATGATGATTTTGCGGATGCAGTTTATCGAATTTTGATTAGAAAAGAAAGAGTTGATTATCTGATTGTTGAAACAACTGGCGTTGCTAATCCATTACCGATCGCACTGACTTTTCTAGGTACTGATTTACGGGAATTTACTCATTTAGACTCGATCGTTACTGTTGTCGATGCAGAGACTTTTAACCCTAGAGAACATTACGAGAGTGATGTGGCGATCAATCAAATCTTTTGTGGTGATATTATCGTCCTGAATAAAACCGATCTAGTTTCTCACGAAAGGGCAAATAAAACGGAAGATTTTTTGAAATCGGTTAAAGAAGGGGCGCGGATTTTGCGATCGGAGCATGGCAAAGTACCGCTGTCATTGATACTTGATACTAATCTTTCAGATCCAGATTTTTTTGAGAAGGCTGCGACGAATATTGATGTGGATTCTCAACATCTAAATAATGATGGATTTATGTCAATATCTTTTCAAAGTAATCGCCCGATTGCGTTGAAGAAGTTTCAACAGTTTCTCGAATATCAACTTACAGAAAATATATTTCGAGCAAAAGGGATTCTCTGGTTTGATGATAGTCCTTTGCGGCATATATTCCAACTTAGTGGTAAACGATTCACAATCGATGATAGTGAATGGACAACTCCGCAAAAAAATCAGATTGTACTAATTGGACGCAAACTCGATAAAATTTCCCTACTTCAAAGATTGAATGAATGTTTAACCAGATAATAAAAATGAACTCAAATCTAATGTGGATCGAGCGACTAAAATTCAATGAAAATGGGCTAATTCCGGCAATTGCTCAGGATTACCAGGACGGGGCAGTATTGATGATGGCATGGATGAATAAAGAATCAATTCAGCAAACATTAGCCACCAAAGAAGCCCATTACTGGAGCCGCTCTCGTAGCGAACTTTGGCACAAGGGAGCAACTAGCGGGCACATCCAAAAAGTCAAATCTGTTTACTATGATTGCGATGCAGATACCCTATTGCTAAAGATCGAACAAGTGGGTGATGTTGCCTGTCATACGGGCGTGAGAAGTTGCTTTTTTCATCAAGTATCAGGGGTTTAATTCTATCTTTTAATACAGCCAGTATTCACCATGAGTATCACGATCTACAGCACTTTAACTCGCACCAAACAGCCATTTACTACTCTTGAACCAGGGAAGGTGACGATGTATTGTTGTGGGGTAACTGTGTATGACGATTGCCACTTAGGTCATGCTAGATCTTATATTGGCTGGGATGTGGTGCGACGGTATTTGCAATGGCGCGGCTATCAGGTGCGCTATCTGCAAAACTTCACCGATATTGATGACAAGATTTTGAATCGAGCAAAGGCAGAAGGTAGCTCGATGGAAGTTATTGTCGATCGATATATTGCCGCTTATTTTAGAGATATTCGACGGTTAAATATCCTCGATGCGGATGAATATCCCCGCGTCACCGCACATATCCCCGCCATCCACGATTTGATTCAAGCTCTAGAAGCTCAAGGCTATGCCTATGCTGTGGATGGCGATGTTTATTATAACGTGCGACGATTTGAGGAGTATGGCAAACTGTCTGGGCGAAAGTTAGAGCAGATGCAAGCCGGAGCAGGCGGACGAGTCGATCCCAACGATCCAGAATCTAAGAAACAAAACCCTTTTGACTTCGCGCTGTGGAAGGCTGCCAAGCCCGATGAACCTGCCTGGGATTCGCCTTGGGGCAAAGGCAGACCTGGATGGCATATCGAGTGTTCGGCGATGATTCGATCGCGGCTGGGGGAAAGTATCGATATTCATGGCGGCGGTGGCGATTTGGTAGTTCCTCACCATGAGAATGAAATCGCTCAATCAGAAGTGTTGACGGGTAAGCCGTTGGCGAATTATTGGCTCCACAATGGGATGGTGACGGTGAATGGTGAAAAGATGTCCAAATCTCTGGGCAATTTCACCACGATTCGGGATTTGTTGGATGGGAAATGGGTGGGATGTCCGCATCAGATCGATCCGATGGCGATTCGGTTATTTGTACTTCAAGCCCATTACCGTAAGCCGTTGGATTTTACTGAAATGGCGATTACGGCGGCTGAGAATGGCTGGCAAACTCTCAAAGATGCGCTGACTTTGGATTGGGAGAAAATCGATGTTGCGATTGGATTGAGTGTGGGTGAATTTGATGTAAATGCTATCACCCAATTTCAGGCGGCGATGGATGATGATTTTAATACGGCGGCTGGATTGGCAGTGTTATTTGAGCTAGCTAAATCGCTTAAACGAGAGTTTAATTTGCGCTGTTATAAAGGCTTACAGGAATTATCAGAGATCCAATTACAGCAGAAATCACAGACATTAATTCAGCTAGCTCAGGTATTTGGATTGGAGGTTCAAGCGCAATCACAGAGTGAGTTAGAGGTCGATTCGGTCTGGATTGAATCACTGTTGCAACAACGCCAACAAGCAAGAGCCGAAAAACGTTATGCGGAAAGCGATCGCATCCGTGATGAACTACTCGCAGTGGGGATTACACCGATCGATCGACCCGATGGACAAACTAGGTGGGAACGATCATGAATACAGAAAAAGAGATGACAGAAGAAGACATCATCGAACAACCAATTTTAGAGTTGAGCGCGACCACCCAATTATCGGATTATGTCAGTGCGATCGCGTGGTCGCCGATTGATAATACTTTAGCTGCTGCTTGTTGTAATGGCGAAGTTCACCTAGTCAAGAGTTTTGTGGGTAGAGCCTTGTGTCCGCCGACGGGTAATTCAATTGACGCTTTAGCCTTCTCGTTTGATGGTAAATGGCTGGCTGCGGGAGGGTTAGATGGCAATATTAGCTTATGGCGGATCGACTGCGAGATCCCCGAACTCTTCGACACAATCGAATCTAGCTCCTGGATCTATCGATTAGTCTGGAGTCCAACCTGCAATCATCTGGCGTTTAATCTGGGTAAATCCGTCCAGATTTGGGATGCAGATCGGGCTGAAGTAGTCACAAATTTATCAGGAGCGGCTACCCCCCAAGATCTCCGCTGGTCGCCTGATGGCAATCATTTAGCTGTCGCAACCAAGAATGATATCCACATTTGGAATAGCCACAATTGGGACGCTCGACTATACCAGTGGGAATTAAACTCCCCCGCTAGTACCCTGGCTTGGTCGCCAGATGGGGCATATTTAGCCTGTGCCATTCACGACCACAGTATCGGTGTATTGGACTGGTCAAAGGTGAAGTATCTAGAGGAAGAGCCAACAGATGAAGCCGATTTCCCAACTCGAATGAGCGGTTTTCCTGGGAAAATCCGCCATTTAGCCTGGGCAGATCTGCCGCCTACCGCGAATTTTCCGCCATTTCTAGCCGCTTCTACCCGCGAAGTGGTGACTGTATGGGTTAACACTCCTCTGGACTGGGAGAGTTGGGTGCTAGAACTCAGTAGCGGCAATGTGATCGATGTGGCATTTCAGCCCAAAAGTGGGGTGTTGGCATCTCTAGCTGAAGATGGCTGGATTGTCCTCTGGCAAGCGGCTGTGGAGGCAGTTCAGGTACTCGATGGGGCGGAAGAGGGTTTTTGTTGTTTGGGATGGCATCCGACGGGCTGTCGGTTAGCTGCGGGGGGACGGCGGGGTGAGTTATTTATCTGGTCGGTTTGTGGTCGATCGGGTATGAAAATCTAAACCCCAAACCCCTCATTCATAGATGCTCAACAGCTTAGGCACAGTTTTTCATTTGGGCTAAATCTAAAACCATTTCGTCGATCGCGTTAGTCATCACCTTGCCCGATAATCCCGACTGATTGACCATGATACTGAAAACAATCTTGCCATAATTGGCATTGTCTAGGTAGCCAGAGAGCGTTCTTACCCCCTTGAGAGTTCCGGTTTTGGCATGGACTCTACCTTGAATGAAGGGATCTGTGAGGCGATTGCTTAACGTGCCATTCATTCCGGCGATCGACAGCGAATCGTAGAAAATTTTATTTCCAGGCTTACCTGACATGCCCTTGAGCAGATTGACAAAGGTGATCGGTTCTGCGCGATTGCTGCGGGATAAACCCGAACCATCTACCTGTCTGTAAGTGTCGGGGTTGACTCCCAAAGACGCAATCTCCGTTTTGATGGCTTGGATTCCACCCATTCGGCTCAGTAGTCGATTCGCTTGTTTGTTGTTGCTGTCGCGGTTAACCAAACCTATCGATCGCAGCCATTCGTCTAGATCGGTCGGTTGTAGTTTGGG
>NZ_JANOJV010000251.1:0-3186 GCF_031418915.1 Chamaesiphon sp. VAR_48_metabat_135_sub
GCGATCGAACTCCGTAAAGCGATCGTCAATATTGTACTGCGTCAAGCTGAAGAATTAGCCTTACTCACCAACGATTTAGAACGATCGAACGCCGAACTCAAGAAGTTTGCCTATGTCGCTTCCCACGATTTGCAAGAACCCTTAAATCAGGTAGCAAATTACGTCCAACTGCTAGAGATGCGGTACAGCGAGCAACTCGATAGCGATGCCAAAGAGTTTATCGGCTTTGCCGTTGAGGGTGTCAGCTTGATGCAAACTCTGATTGATGACGTATTAGTCTACTCCAAAGTAGACCTGCTCGGCATCGAGTGGGGACTGACCGAAGTATCTACCGCCTTCAATCGCGCTCTGAGCCACTTGCGCGGCCGAATTGCAGAAACAGGCGCGATCGTCACTTTCGACCCGATGCCGACGATTGTAGCCGACAGTACGCAACTAATGCAGCTCTTCCAAAACCTAATTGGGAATGCGATCAAATTCCGTAAACCAGATACAGTCCCCCAGATTCATATCTCGATCGAACGACAGGAAGACGACTGGTTATTCTCCGTCCGTGATAATGGGATTGGCATCGATCCCCGCTTTTTCGAGCGGATCTTTGTGATCTTCCAACGCCTTCACACTCGCGATGAGTATTCAGGATCGGGCATGGGATTAACCATCTGTAAAAAGATCGTCGAATGTCACCGTGGCAAAATCTGGGTCACATCAGAGCCAGACCAGGGCAGCACTTTTTCGTTTACAATTCCTGTTAGCGGAGGAGATCGAGATCGCATCAATGGACGTAAAAACTATCCTATTAGTCGAAGATAATCGCGGCGACATCCGCCTGATTCAGGAAGCACTGAAAAGCACCGCTGCCCATTGTGAGGTAGTGGTGACGCGGGATGGGATGGAGGCGATGTCCTATCTCCATCAGGAGGGGGAATACACCAACGTTTCCCTCCCCGATTTGGTGCTCCTAGATCTCAATCTTCCCAAAAAAGATGGGCGCGAAGTCTTAGCCGAAATCAAAGCCGATCCCAAGCTCAAACATTTGCCCGTGGTGGTATTGACGACTTCTCTCAATGAGGAAGATATCGCCAATAGCTACGATCTCCATGTCAATTGCTATATTGCTAAATCCCGAAATCTCCCCCAGTTGTTTAAAATTGTGCGGGGGATTGAAGAATTTTGGCTAGAGACGGCTACTTTGCCAGTCAAGATTTAAGATCGATTGCCGATTTTTCTGACTGCATCTGCTGCGCAACGGTGATTACCCGATCGATAACTAGATGTAAGCAACCTCCCGATCTGGGCATTGAATCACTTGATTCCAAGAGTCGAATAGCTGTCGCCAAAGCTGTGTAACTTCATAGACTGTGTGGAGATAGTCAGCTCCCAAAGGAGAATCTTGCGAACACTGTGGAATTAGATCCAATCCTAAGATCTGATGATGAGTATCCGCTTCCTGATGAACTAGCCAGTATTCTTTAGGGGTTAATTCTAGTTCAGCAAGTTTAGGGTTAACCTGAGCATAAAAATCCACCGCAATGCTTTCGGTCATTAAGTTCAGAGTAATGATCTGGTGTGCAAATGGCTCTCGCATGACCGATCGAATAAAATAAGAACCCAATGCCAATGTTGCTAAATTTGGTGGAACTGAAGTCGGCAATCGATCGAGCTTGAGAAAGCCAAACTCACGCATCCATCTGGCTAACTGTGCTGGGTGTTCAACTTCTTCAGCCGCATGTTCGCCAAAAGCATCCCGAAAACGGGGGTCATCGCATTTGCCGTAGCGGAGAGCAGTTGCCGCAGTAAAGTCGGCCGAAAGATGATAGAGCTGGTGAACCCAGTAAAAATCTTTGCGGCTCGAAGCATTGGAGACGGATTGATAAAAAGAATGCGATCTGAGGTCTGCTCTGCATTTTTGGGCTATTTCCCAGAGCCAACCCATTGGAACAACGCTGTTTAACATTGTGACTCTCCTCGATCTACGCATGAATTAGTAAAATTAATTCATCCATACTTCCATTATAGTCAGTTGTCCCTGAAATTGCTGCTAGTTCTCCTATTCTTAGTGGCTAGAAGTCTCGATCGGCAATAATTATCCCCATAAGTACGGGAGAGCCAATCGGGTAATCTTTGATTGTTAAAATATTACGTTAATTGTCTCCTGAAACTTTGCAATGTGAATGCTAATCGGCTAATTCAAATTCTAACTGACAATTAGAAGTTATCTGGATAGCTTCATCCCATTGCAGATAATCTTCTAAAGATCCCAGTTCTTTTGTAACAGATTTCAGGGATAGCCGCTTTAGGATATCTATTGTAATTGGTCTCTTTTCATCCCAAAAAATCATGGAGTTAAGAAACTCTAATGCAGGATTAGAGGTGACTAATCCAAAAATGAATTTGGCTTCTTCCTCAGTTTCAAAAGACAAAAAATTCACAGTGTCATCAAACATTACTGATTTTCCATCCAAAGGTTTAATCAGACAAAAATTTAGTTTCTTATAAAGCCCAGAGATCGATATTTTCCAATCTTTGAAAGAATACGAGCCAACACCAAAGATAGAAAATGGCGGCTTATTTTTGTAAATAGAACTCTTTCTATTTTTGAAATATTTTTCATGTTCAAGCAAATATTGCCATGTTTTAGGTGTTCTATCTTGAATAATACTAGTAGCTTCACCAACCGACTTTTGTGTAACCAGTAAAAGCTTTCGATAATAATCAGTTCTACCATTGCCGATATCCGAACTCTTTAAAAGAGGGTACAAATAGTTTTCCTCTAGAATATATTTTTTGCCAAATCCATTTTGAAATAAGTTATCTTGAATGCGCTCTAACTCCATAATTTTAGAGCAATCATGCTTGATTCCAGATCGCCATAAATATTTTAGATCTTGACCTGCCAAATGTTTCCACTTCTCATAATTAACTGTATTTTTGATAATCAAGCCATCTCTTTCTCCAATTAAGTATGATGCTTTTTTATCTTTCAGATCTTCATAAACTTCATAATCTATATTGCGATCGGCATTGGTAGAAAGAATACAAAGACAAGCCTCTACTGATGCTCCAAAATAAGCTTTTGCATCGATTGAATAGACATAACCAGAAAACCTGTCTCCTGATTTCTTCTTTACTTGACGTAAGACCTTACGAGCGACGGAATACTTACACAAGACAGCTATAGTACCA
>NZ_JANOJV010000252.1:0-11976 GCF_031418915.1 Chamaesiphon sp. VAR_48_metabat_135_sub
CCCCTTCAACAATTCCTGCAACGCCCCAGCTTCCAAACTCTCCAAATTATCCAAAATTACCAGCGTCCGACAATCTCGCAACGCCATTGTCACCGTCGCTGCATCGAAGAAAGTCTGCTCTAACACCACCCCAATCTCAGCCACCGCCACACCCACCGCATCCACCCCTTGGAATGCCGCATAGTCCACAAAACACACCGCCTCAAACATCCTCGTTTGACTCAGCCACCGCCCAGCTTCCACTGCCAAATAAGTCTTACCCTGTCCGCCAAAACCCGCGATCGTTAGTCGCCGCGTGCCCTGGACGAATGCCCGCTCGATTTGCCACAACTCCCGACTGCGCCCAAAAAAGCCCTCCTCCGCCACCGCTGGCAAGCGATGTTGCGGCGACTCGATCTGTGGTAACGTCTTCCCCTTCTTCAGCAGCGTAATATCGCCCCCCGCCTGATACCAAGCAGGTAAAAACCAGTCCGACAACTCTAGCTCGATCTGCTCCGTGCCCCGCCACCGCAGTCCCCGCTTTTGCTCGAAATACAAATCCTGCCGCGCATTCGCCAAAGCTATCCCCAAACTTTGCCCTGCCGCTAATTCCCCATAAAACTTGCCAAACAACTGCTCCGTGGTTGTCACCAACACCGAATAAGTCATCGCTAATACGGCGGGAATACCGCGATTGGTTAACTGCGCCGCCACACAACCCAAAGCATCCTCGCCTTGTCCCATCATTGCCGATTGACAAGCCGATAGCACCACCAAACTCACCTGCTGCCGATTCAGCGCGTCGCCTAATTTTTCCGCCGAAACCCGTTCCGCGCCACCATCCGCATCCTCAAATAGCAAATATCCCATCTCCAGCGATTTGCTGCCCTTCGTCAGCCCATCATGCTTACCAGCAGCAACTTCGCCATCGCTCGTAAACACACCATGCCCATCAAAATGCACGATATCAATTGGCACCGATCGATCTTGTAGTCGCTGCCGTAAATTCTTCAGCGTCGCCGGACGCAAAAACTCCACCACCACCCGCCCAGGAGCCGTTTGCTCGATCGCCTGTAATACCGCCTGCGCCTCCGACCTCGGATCGATAAACCCCGCCCCATCAGGACGACTCACCACCATCAACAATCGCAATTGTGCCTTCGGTTTCACCTCGATCGGTTTCCGACCACCTCCCGCCCCTGCTAACTGCCGCCGAATCGCAATCCGAGGCTGTTCGTGTACCAAATAAGTCCCACTCGGATCGCACAACAATTCCCACGGCAACCGCAATATCTCTGGCTGACTAGCCGCGATCGTGATTTGTCGCCCATCACCCTCCGCATCCTGAAATTCATTGAATAATCGCTCGGCAGATCGATCGGCAAACGCCGCCTGAAATAACCCCTGTCCCCACACCTTCAACTTTGCCACAATGCGCTCGGCGCGGCTATCATCCACATCCGCCGCATATTGCACCGGATAGGACTCTATATACCACTGCATATTCTCCCAATCCGCTTTAGTCAGGGGTGAGGTAAAGGGGATAGATTGGGTGGTTCGATCGTTCAATTTGATGGTGACTCGATCGATCTCACTAAAGCTCAAACTCAGTTCCAGCAACATCTCGCGCATAATCCCCTCCTCGGAGGGGCAGGGGTGGGTTACACACTACGCCAAACGCTAGGATGCTCCCATGCGCGATCGACTTGTGGGGGCAGAAACCCGACTTTTCCAAAAAGTCGGGTTTCTCGTAGCTCTATGTATTGTTCCCATAATCTTCGCAAAAAGCCTTCAACCCAATATGTGCGATTACCACGATCGCCGCTACAGCCAATGGTGACACCACATTCCCTGAAAATCCCATCGTTACCAAAACAGCACCCAACCGCTCCAGGGCATCCTTATTATTCAGATCGCCCCATTTATGCCACTGTTGATTTAATAATCCATCCTTATCGCAAATATCCGCCTTCGCCGCCCGTCCAAACTTCGCTAAAAAACTCAGCATTGGCTCCTTTGTCAAGCTTTCGATCGATTCTTTCTGTTTAGTTAAAGCTCCACCTGGATCTAATTCATCACCAGAACGATAAGCCGCCACACCTTGCTGACGCAATTCTTGTAACTGTCGATCGATCTCTGCGGACAATTCATCAATCTCAGTCGCTGTAAAAATTTCGGTCATAAAATTTGCCAGAATAATAAGTAGATTCTAGCAAGATATCTCGATCGATCGCGTGTGATGGAGTGTTCGGACCGGATCGATCGATGCGGGACTAAACATTAGATTTTGGGACATTTGCGATGTTCGCCGTTAGTTTGAATCCAAATTAAGTGTTTGATTTTTCCTTGTCGATCTTTGATGAATAAATACTTACCTAAATTACCTGTTTTTTGACTTGCTACTGTAAATTCATTACCAGCTTTGCTCTGAGTTTTTTGAAGTTTGGCTTTGCCATCTGCTGTTTCAGCAAATAGTCGATCTTTTTGACGAGATATCTTGACTGCATAGCGACCAAAGTCATAATTTCCAGTGTAGCTATTTAAAGTGGAGTTATCATTAGCCAGCAGCCACCCATTTTTAGTTATTGCTGACAAATTAGCGATCGTCGATGATAGGCTATTGCGTACTGATGGAGTAATTAGTAAGCCACCACAAATAGCTAAAGCGATCAAGGTCTTAATTGGTCGATCGCGGACAGCTTTTCGATCGGTACTGGCGATAATATGTTTACCAAATACAATTCGATCGATCTCGCACAAATTAACGCGAGTTCGAGTCGGCGATCCAGCTTCTTGAATCTCAATTACTCCCGATGGATCGCCACTTGTTTTTGCTAATAATTTAGATTGAGAACCATATAAATCTAGACTGATCGGTCGCCCTAATCTGAACAAAGCTTTTGCAAAGCCTCCCCATTTAAACTTACTAAAAACAATCCGAATCTCCTTAATTTGGTCTAGGGTAACTGGATTATCGTGCTGGTAGATACTGGGAAGATAGCGATCAATAATATCCCCAGTCAATATTTTAGTACCATGTAAAAATATCTTATCCCATGTTGCTATTTTGCCAATTTCTTCAATGATTTGATCGTGATTTTGACCGCCGACTCGCTCGATCTCCAGTCCATCTAGTACTTTACCTTTGAGTTCTTCATCTAGTAATAAACCGATCGCGGAAGAGAATAGTTGTTCGTGTGGTTTTAATTTATTATTTTCCTTGGCTAAATACTCCTCCAATCGATCGGGTGTAATCACATCGAGATTTTTGGCGATGAGTCCGCTAGTAATTCTTAGCGATTTATTCATAAGAATTAACTTCTGACAGACTCGATCCGGCTCGATGCTGATGCCTCGATTGCGTAGATACTCTACTAATAGTTTCATCTTCAGAGTATTGAGCGATAGTACATTTTCATGTTCGATCGTTCTGCCTGTAGATGTTTTTTGAATCCAGCGATCTCGATCGATCGAAATCGTCAGAGATCCACCCCAATTCTTGCACTCGATGACATACAATCTCTTGGCAGTAACCACGATTAAATCGATTTCGCGCCGACGGCGATTGCGTGGATCTGGCAATCTTTTTGCTGCAAAAGAGTGACAACCTCGAAAGCTATAGTTTTCACTAACAATTACCCGCAGTTTATCTTCAGCCTCGCGCCCTGCGAGGATGCCGCCATCTTCTTCAATTGGACTGAGATTGGTTTTCCTAATTTTATGCCATACTTCAAAATGATCTTGCCAACTAGCCACGCTCGATTCTACTCCATCACTAACCATTAAATGAGGACACCGGTAGCATCAAACGATGGAAACTATGCTTGAATGTGCTCACTTTTCAGTCTAAACTCGATTTTACTCGATTGCCTCAGCTATCTTGCTCGGCGGCTCGGATTGGAAACCAATGTGAAAGTAGTAGAATTAATTTAGACAACCCTTTCAATTAATCGCGATCGATGGATACTAATTCACTCATTCCCATTTTCGGTACTGTGGCTTTCGGACTACTCGTCATCGTGACATTAGGCATAGTCTATCTTACTGGATTGGGTTGGCGCGATCGACAACGCCGCGAAGAAGATCGACGTGCTAAACGGTGAATTAGGTTTTAGGCTTTAGGTTTTAGGTTTTAGGCTTTAGGTTTTAGGTTTTAGGCTTTAGGTTTTAGGTTTTAGGCTTTAGGCTTTGGGAACTACCTATCGATTTCCGAATCCCGAATCCCGAATCCCGAATCCCGAATCCCCATTCCCCCATCATAAAAATTAAAACGAACCATGAAAAACTGATGGATTTGATTCTTTGCCACACTACGGCAGATTTTGACGCACTGGGAGCGGCGGTGGGATTGGCGAGGCTGTTACCAGGGAGTAAAATTGTGCTCACAGGTGGCGCACATCCCCCTGTCAAAGACTTTTTGGCACTATATCGAGATGAGTATCCATTCATCGAGCGGCGGGCGGTAATACCAGCCCAGATTCGCTCTCTGAATGTAGTCGATACTCAGCAACGCAATCGATTGGGGAAGGCTAGTGAATGGTTGGATTTAGGCTATTTACAGTCGATCGTAGTCTACGATCATCATTTAGGGCAAGCAACAGATATTCTGGCAACGCAGGTACAAATCGAGCCTGTGGGAGCTACGACGACGATAATTGCCGAGCAATTGCAACGAGCAGATATTTCGCTCACTACTGCTGAAGCGACGGTGATGGCTTTGGGTATTCATGTGGATACTGGCTCGTTGACGTTTGAAATAAGTACGGCGCGGGATGCATTAGCTTTGGGGTGGTTGATGCAACAAGGTGCGAATTTAGTAGTAATTAGAGAGTATCTCGAACCTGGGTTATCGTCACAGTTGCAACAGTTATTGCAGGTAGCTCTGAAAAATATTCAATATTTAGCTGTTGGTGGTAAGACTATCGGGTGGGTAACACTTAAAACAGAGCAATTTGTGTCGGGATTATCGAGTGTGGTAGCTCAGATTCGATCTAGCATATCCGAGCTGGATGTCTTATTGCTAGCCCACGAATTTCCAGTGGGAGAAAGTGAAAATCGGGTGACGATTATCGGTCGATCGCAAATTGCCGATGTTAATCTTAGTATATTATTCCAACCATTAGGCGGTGGCGGACATTCTCAAGCAGCATCGGCGAGTATGCGCGGTGTCGATGTACAAGCTATTTTAAAACAGCTTGTCGAAGCAATTAAAACCGCGATTCCTCAGCCCCCCACCGCCAGAGACTTGATGTCTGCACCCATCCGCACGATTCGCCCCGAAATCGCAATTGCTGAAGCTCAAAAGATTTTATTACGTTATGGGCACTCTGGTTTACCGATCGTCAATTCAACAGATACACTAGTCGGCATTATTTCTCGTCGAGATTTGGATATCGCCTTGCATCATGGTTTTAGTCATGCACCAGTCAAAGGATACATGACAACTAATGTTAGAACTATTGCTCCAGATACCACACTGCCACAAATAGAGGCGTTGATGGTGACTTATGACATCGGTAGATTGCCAGTATTAGCCGATGGAAAGTTGATAGGAATCGTCACTCGTACCGATGTTTTGCGAGAGCTACATCAATATAGCAAGATTGTTACCCCCCCAACCCCCCCTTCTAAAGGGGGGGCTTTTACCCCATCCCCTGATAAAGAAGTGGGGACTCTTACCCCCTCCCCTTTCCAAGGGGAGGGTTGGGGTGGGGTAAAAATCTCCGCAGCAAATCAAACAAACATAGACGGAAATATTCTCAATCTCCAACAATTGCAAGATAAACTTGCCCCCAAACTCTGGGAATTACTGATGAAAGCTGCCCAAACAGCCGCACAAGAGGGTTGGCATCTTTACCTCGTCGGCGGTGCTGTGCGCGACTTACTATTAGCCGAGACAACAGCACAGAATTTATCAATTAAAGATATCGACTTGGTAGTTGATGGCTTTCACCAAGCCGCAGATGTCGGTGCGGGTGTCAAACTTGCCACCGCTCTCCAACAAATTTACCCAGCCGCGCGTTTAGACATCCACGGGGCTTTCCAAACGGCGGCGTTACTCTGGCATCAAGATCCCGAATTTGACTCGCTGTGGGTGGATATTGCCACCGCTAGAACCGAATTTTATCCCTACCCCGCAGCGAATCCTGAAGTAGAAGCGAGTTCGATTCGTCAAGACTTATATCGGCGCGATTTTACGATTAATGCGATGGCTCTAAGGCTGACACCCGCGACAACTCCGCCCCTATTAGATTTTTTTGGCGGGTTACTAGATGTACAAAGCAAAAAAATTCGAGTTTTACATCCCAATAGTTTTATTGAAGATCCGACGCGGATTTATCGCGGCGTGCGATTTGCGGTGCGCTTGGGCTTTGGAATTGAAGCTCAAACCGAAGCCTATATTCGTTATGCCATTAGTAGCGGCGTTTATATTAACACCGAAAATCGTAAAACTCCTGCGCTCCAAACCAGACTGAAAACTGAATTAAAACATCTACTCCAAGCAAATTATTGGCAACCAGCTCTAGAGCTATTAGCTGATTTGGGCGCATTACAATGCATCCATTCAACGCTGAAGCTAGATCTAGAATTATTGCAGCAACTAAAGTTACTAGAGCGGTGTTTGCAAAGATTCGATAAAGAACAAACGATCGTTCATTGGCAACTACGGTTAGAATCAATTGTCGCTTACCTGAAACCAGAATATCGCCAGCCAGTAGCCAAAAATCTGCAATTACCAGAAGATAGCATCAATAGGTTGGAGAATTTAGATCGATCGCAAGCCAATATTACACTAACACTATCAAATTTTCAGCGCGTCAGTCAAGTAGTCCAACTGCTGAAACAATACGATTTACCGATGTTAATTCTAATTGCTGTGCGGTGTCGAGGTATTATTCCCATTCGTCGTCAAATTTGGCAATATCTAACAGTCTGGGTTAATATTCAACCAATTTTAAATGGTAACGATTTGCGACAATTAGGTTATGAACCAGGCCCGCAATATCGCCAAATACTAGATAATTTATTAGCAGCAACTTTGGATGGAGAAGTCATCGATCGATCTACTGCTGAAGAATTTGTCCATCACAGAATGCTTGGTAGGGGAAATTCATGAAGCGGCGTTTTTATTCGGGGGTTCCCCCCGAATAAGAAAACGACAAGACATTGCCCCTACCAAGCATTCTGCATACCCAGCTAATCATTATTCACCCAATTTTTAAATTGTTGACGTTGGAGATCGGAAGTATGTTCTAGTGGTTGGACGTGGTATTGTTGCGATCGAGGTACACCTAAAGTAATTGGGAGTGTCATTAATCGATCGGCATGAAAAATCGTGATGTTAATTTGTTGCCCAGGCTGATATAATTTAAGTCGATCGTTTAATTTGTCGCTACTAACTTTAAATCCATCGATCGCCAGTAATTCATCACCAGGATCGATTCCTGCTAATTGCGCGGGAGAATCGCTAGCTACGCATTTAATTACTTCTCTACCATGCTCGCTTTTAACGGTTATTCCCAGATATGGAATATTTGCATCAACGGGTTTTAGCTCGATGCCAAATGGCGCAAAGTAATCATTAAATGGTAACTCTTCGACACCATGAATATATCGATCGTAAAATTCAGTTAAATCTCGATCTGCAACTGATTCGATAATATTTTTTAGTTGGGTTTCGCTGAAACCAATTTCGGCTTTCCCAAACTGTTCCCACATCGCCATTAAAACATCATCGAAGGATTTAACGCCTTGAGTTCGATCGCGAATCAATAGGTCTAGTAACAATGTTACCATTTCCCCTTTGAGATAGTAGGAAATTTGGGAATTAGAACTGTTAGCGTCAGGACGATATAATTTAATCCAAGCATCAAAACTAGACTCGCTTAATGGCTGTACTAATCGCCCTGGTGTCGTCAAAAAGCGGGTAATTTCCTTACTGAGTTCGGTTAAAAATTCTTTCTCGTCATAAATTCCCGCACGTCTAGGAATCAGTAAATCGTAATAACTAGTTGTGCCCTCACTAAACCACAGCGAAGGTGTATAATTTTCACCTTCATAATCAAATTTTTCTAAAGCTGCGGGGCGAATCCTTTTGACATTCCACAGGTGGAAAAATTCATGGGCGACTAACTGCATAAAGCGATGATGTTTCTCTGCACCCTGAAAATTAAAGCGAGGATATAGGAGCGAACAACAATTTTTGTGTTCTAATCCACCACCACCACTCGGAGAGAGATGGAGCAAGAAAATATATTCTTCATACGGTAATCCGCCGAAGATCTTAGCTTCAACTTCGACGATCTTTTTAATATCGGCGATCGCAATTTGCGGATCTAAATTGCCTTCTCCCCACACCACCAGTTGATGGGGTTTATCCAACACGGTAAAATCATAGATATGCTGACAACCGATTTCAAATGGGCTATCGACTAATGTATCAAAATCTTTAGCCAAGAAAGTATGAGAACTAATTTCTGGAAGTGGCGTGGTAACTTGCCAATCGGGATAAGGTGGCTTAATAGTAAGCTCGATCGAACAGTGTTCGTATCCAGGTACATAAAAACACAATGCGGCTGGATTAAAATAGCCATGAGTCGCATCTAAATGATTAGTTCGCACGGTTAATTCATTCGCAAACATCCGATAACTAATGGTAATTTCAGTGCTATTATTCGTCTGAATTTGCCAATGATGTTTAGATAATTTTGTCGCAATTAACTGTTTGCCTTCACCCGTTACCGCTGCAAAATCTTGTAATTGCTTAGAATATTCTCGAACTAAATACGAGCCAGGAGTCCACACGGGCATTTTTAGATCCAGTACCTCACTATCCCAATTACTCACCGTCAACTTTACCTCAAACAGATGCGTCTGCGGCTGCGACATCCCTACTTGATAAGCCAACTTCGGCACATAAACTTGACTTGGATCAGAAATAGCAAACGTGCCTTGAGTCATCAGTAAAAATTAGGGAAAAAAGAGTAAATGTTAAAGGATTGAGCGATCGTGAGTGGACAACCTTAACTATCAATCATCAATTATCAATTAATTAGTCCGTATTTCTTGTGCGGCTAAATAGACTTGACTCCATTCTCCCATCACTTGATTGGTTTTGATATGGAGAGATTTGGCGATCGCTTCTACAGAAGTACCAGCTTTTAAGCCCATCATAATCTCACGTTGTTTTGGATCTAAACTCGCACAAAATTTGTCCCATTGAATAGGAGTTAAACCCAGATTATGTTCTTGCAGAGAAATTTGCAACCATTGAGAAACCAGTTCGGACTCGGCTTTGATTGCAAATACCTTGAGTGTATGGTAGTTAATTTTTTCGCGGAGTCGATATACTTGTTTGATATCCATCTTCAAAGCAAGGGCGATCGCATCTGGTGATTTACCTTGAAGATAGAGATCGAGCCATTCTCCCGCTGCGGTACTAACATTTTCAATTAAATAATTGCGGAGCGATCCTTTAACTCGATCGCGAGTAAGTTGAGTTTCTTCTAATTCTTGCTGTTGATGATAATCATCTTGAGCTTGTCTATCGAGGAGACTGAGCGTAGAGTCGCTATCGCCAATAATTTCATCAGAAACTAACTTGACTAAATCACCTTGAGGGATATTCGTTACGCCACCTTTTTGAGATCGACGGAGATAATTGATAAACCGATGAGCGAGTAATGGTTGATTGCGAATTGGACGCAAACAATATTCTTCAATACTTGCAAATAATAGGGTATCTCGCAAGCGAGGATTTTTGGTACATTGCCCAATCCAGGCAATTTGCTGTTGAATATATTTATCACCCTGAAGCAATTCTTGAATCACTTCTTGCAATACATCTAGGACATTGCGCTGTCGATCGTTACTCAGCGTCAGCCATGCTCTAATTTTATCCCGCAAGACTGCCAATCCACCCAACCGCTGCATCAGATTTTTATACGCCCGTTCTGGTGGCAATCCGAGGTATCTTTGAATCAGGATACGTAACCGATAATCCATCGCTCGATCGGCAATTTTGAGGTGTTCTGGATCGAGGGTTTCGAGGCGTTCGCTATTTTCGCCGAGGACCCAGTTGAGAATACTTTTTTGGGTGGTAGCATTTTGTCCGCTACATTCTAGTGCAATTTTTTGCTCCCACTGGGTGGCGATGGCGATTTTATCTATTATTCCCTTAGTCATCTGGCGGTTACTCCTGTCCCCTCGGTTTAAATTAAGGCGGCGATTGAAATTAGTAGCTCCGATCCACAATATAGCTGATGATATTCGATTAACGGGGCGGCTGAATGGCTCGATCTAGATGTCTACTCGTTAGACAATGACCATCACAGTTAACGTAAATCTTAAAGATAGTATAATCGTCAAGCAAAGCCAGATGTAGCCTTTAAAAATATCTTAATCATCTTGGAGTTGCTTTTAAATTGTTGGATCGGCGTTGAATCGGGGTGAAGTACATGAGTCGGCAATCGAGTAGTTTGTTCCAATTTGTATCGAAAGTTTATACTGTGAGGCTGCTGCCTCTACATAGCCCCTGTTGTCAAAACTAGATAATTGTCGTCGCACCCTAATTTTACCGATCGAAATTTAGTTTTTAGACGATCGAGTAACTACAATTTTAGCGATCTCGATCGCTCAGATCTAGCGATCTCACTGGCGTAGCTTCATGAGAATTGCTGGCAATCTAGTGCCACAAACGATCGTCGATTTCAATCGACTAGCTATAGTCTAACTAAATTAACTACTGGATCGATCCGTAAAAGGCGATCGATCCAGTAATAAAAGTAACTAAAAAGTCACGAGACAACTTGTTTTATGTTGTCTCGCGATTTTTTACGCCAAAAGACGTAAACTTTCAATTAAAACGAAATAATTAAATACCCAGCCTGAAACTTTGCACCAGTGACACTAGATCCTTTTAATGGTGGTGGTAACAGAATATTCCGGCGGCGATCTCCAGCCTCGATCGTCACCTCTGGCCCCGATTGAGTCAGCTTTACTTGGGTTTTATCAAAACCAGGTAAATACAGCCGGACCTCGCGATTGGGGATGTCGATCGTCATTGGTTTGGGGACGGTTACAGCTTGACTAAAATCTGGCAGTGCATCGACTAAAGGTTGCCAATCAGTACCAATCCGAGTGGGGACGATCGTCACCGCTAAGGGGTCAAATTCCGCCGTGATCGCATTGTTAGCATCGCCTTGATTAATAATGACCCCGCCGATCGTTAACCCCGACTGTTGGGCACTACCCCAGAAATATTTAGCAGTAGCAACTGCGGCGAGATCGTCATTTGTCACTAAATAACCCACCACTCGCTGGGGATTGCTAATGATGGCTTGAACTTGAGCTAGAGCGGTAGTTGCCTCCTGAATCGGTTGTGACATCACACTCTCCCCCGTCCAGGCTACCGTGAGGATTGCCGCCATTGTCGGTTGCATAATGGGGGAGATCGTTTTCCACAGATCTGATTCTTCGACTACAGCGATAAAGCGACGCAAATACCAACCGAGATTATCTGGCATTCCCGCCATTGATAAAGTTGTCATGTCGCCACTGCCATCATAGACAATGACATCATACTTCCCACTAGCATCATACTTGCGGAGGGCATTGAGAGCGATCGCGCTATCCATGCCAGGCAGAATCGCTAATTCTTGCCCGTAAACATTGCGCAAAATTGGCGATCTCAAGTACCGCGCTTCAACTTGCTTGACTTCTTCCCAACCGCGTTCGATTTCCACAGTCGCCGAGATCGAAACTACTTCTAGATTCGCGCCAATCGATTGGGGTGTATCGGCGAGGGGAACACCCAGCAAGATCCCAGTTGCTGGCGTAGGATCTTGACTGACAAATAATACTCGCCGACCGAGGTTAGCTTGTTGTTTGGCGGCGGCGATCGCTACCGTAGTACGACCGGAACCGCCTTTACCAAGGAAGGTGAGAATTTGGGGCATATTATTCTACAACTTTGAGTTCATCTTCAAAAAACCAGGT
>NZ_JANOJV010000253.1:0-15094 GCF_031418915.1 Chamaesiphon sp. VAR_48_metabat_135_sub
TACCTGCTCAATTAAACCCACACGTCCTCGATTTGGCAATACATTATTATTATCCGCATCATAAATTCGTCCGTAGACATCGGCATCAAAGACAGTCTTACCCGATTTATTCTCAGCTTTCCCAATAATCAAAAAACACGCCGCATCTTGCGTCACCCCACCACTAGTCACCGCACCCTTGGCAACTTCCGCCGAACAATCCTTGTAGTCAACATTTGACAAAGTAATCGGCGTAATTGCTAAAGCATTGGGGGCAAATATCCATGTAGACATCGATAAAAGGATCGCAGCAGCAAATTTAACAAAAGTACGAATTAGCATGGTGAGGATGGCAAAATTAATGGGGTGCGCGACTGACAACGATTGGGGGTTTCAAGTTTCTATCGAAAAATTTAATTATCTGCTTGGTGCATTTTCACGGTCGGGTTCCCCGACCGAAAATACATCCGCAATTATTAATTAATTTAAAACCATTGTCCCCCATTGAAGCGCGAATAAGGTGAGAGAATACGCAGTAGGGAATGAGCGACGATCGAACTCAGCAGACTAAAGCTAGTATAAAACCCGATGAATCCAAGGAGATTAAAATTAGCTATGTCGATCCCAGGTAATCCAACTATCTTAATTACCGTCACCAAGAATATTCCTTCCCAAACGGCACCACCCAATTGCAACAAACCATTCCAATCTCCATCCCAGCGCAACCGTTGTAACTGATGATAACAAAAATCCCAGCCCAATCCAAATAGTCCGAGGTATAGCAACGTTAGCAGTGTTTGTGCCGCGATCGATGAACTCGATTTTACGGCCATCGAGATTATGAATAGTATCCCAACTGTAGCCAATAACAAAACTCGAATTTGCCAACGACCAAACAGAGTAAAGGTCATGATGTACTTTAAAGAGTATCGATCGAATTAAAATATTTTTTATTTAATTTAATCT
Organism: Chamaesiphon sp. VAR_48_metabat_135_sub; assembly: GCF_031418915.1. NCBI lineage: Bacteria > Bacillati > Cyanobacteriota > Cyanophyceae > Gomontiellales > Chamaesiphonaceae > Chamaesiphon > Chamaesiphon sp. VAR_48_metabat_135_sub. The sequence goes on from NZ_JANOJV010000253.1 coordinate 946, forward strand.
CAGTTTATATAATAACACCTGTCAACTATCGATCGTCACTGCGAAGGGGAGACTCTCCCGATCGTGCTTTGCAGATATATGAGTACAGTTTCTGGCGTGGCTGAATCGATTTATGGTTGTCTATTTTTGAGATCTACCAGTCACCCAGTCTCCTCGTCTCCCTCTCTCCCTTCTCAAAACTGGTCAAACACCATCTCCAGCTACTACACTAGAGATACCGCGTTGGAGAGCAGCATATCGAGACAATTTACGGCAACTTACAAGGATTAAAATCCAACCAGATTAAGCAACTACGAAAGTTGTATAATCAAAGACTACCAGGCGATCGATTGACTACTCCAGAATTTGCCCAGCAGCTAGCCGCGATTAGTGCTCAAGTTGGCGATCCGATTACCGTGTATATCAATCGGCGCGGACAAGTGATCCGCTTGGGAGTTGGAACTCCTCATCAAACTCAAATTCCACCACTAGAACTCCCGCGTTATGGTGCGGAACGGTTGAGCGGAATTCGCTGTATTTCTACCCAACTAAAACCCGATGTTCCTAGTGACAGTGCGCTGACATCAATGGCGTTGCAACGATTGGATGCACTAGTGGTTCTAAATATCACGGGTAGCGGCTTTACCAAACGCGGCGGCGGAGCGACGGGATATATTCAAGATGCCTATCTCGCGCATTTGGTGCCGCATCCAGAGATTAATTGGACAATTTCGCCACCTTTGAGTTTAGACGATCTTAGCGATCGAGATTTTCTCGATCTCGTTGATGGAATCGAGAGTGAATATGCGCGAGATGTTGCCAATCAGAACGTCGCTGATGATACCGATCGAGTAATATTAGTTGGGGTCAAAACTGACTTTGTGACGACACAGCGATTTACTGATGGATTGGAAGAGATTGTTAAATTAGTCGAAACCGCAGGCGGTGAAGTCCTGGAAACTATCCAGCAAAAACGATCGCGTCCCCACCCTCAAACCGTCGTTGGAGAAGGGAAAATTCAAGAAATCGCCCTCGCAGCTCAAAAAATTGGGGCCAATCTGATCGTCTTTGACTGCAATCTTTCCCCCAGCCAATCCCGCAACCTGGAAACCCAAACAGGCATCCGCGTAGTCGATCGAACTGAGGTAATCTTAGATATCTTCGCCCAACGCGCTCAATCTGGCGCAGGTAAATTACAAGTCGAACTAGCCCAACTCGAATACATGCTACCTCGCCTCACTGGTAAGGGTCAAGCTATGTCCCGCCAAGGCGGTGGTATCGGTACCAGAGGTCCTGGAGAGACTAAACTGGAAACCGAACGCCGAACTATCCAAAAACGGATTTTGCGGCTCCAGCAAGACGTAAATCAGCTTCAAGCACACCGTTCGCGGCTGCGCCTCCAACGTCAGCACCACGATATCCCCTCTGTTGCCTTAGTCGGTTATACCAACGCCGGAAAATCAACCCTGCTGAATATCCTCACTAACTCAGAAGTTTACATCGCCGACCAATTATTCGCCACCCTCGATCCCACTACCCGCCGCTTTCAGGTACCCGCCAGTAATGAAGGCGACTTACGCCAAATCTTACTTACCGATACTGTTGGCTTCATCCACCAACTACCACCACCCCTAATGGATGCTTTCCGCGCCACCCTAGAAGAAGTCACCGAAGCAGACGCGCTGATCCATCTAGTTGACTTATCCCATCCGGCATGGCACAGTCATATTCGATCGGTCATGGGTATTCTCGGTGAGATGCCGATCGCCCCGGGGCCGTCACTGATCGTGTTTAATAAGATCGATCGGGTGGATGACGATCGACTTGCTGAAGCTACGGAAGAATTTCCCAATGCGGTCTTTATCTCTGCTTCAGAACGCTTCAATCTAGAGACGCTCCGCCAGCGGATCGGACAGCTCATCGCTTATACCGTCCCAGCTTAGTTTATAAATATCGCGAACCGTTGAGAAGCAAGGAGTACGAGCATCTTTTCCCCCTCCCCGCTCTACTCCTAGTTTTATACCTAAATCTAGCAACGCCCGATCTACATCACAGACAACTTGCATATCTTGAATCATGACTTTATAGTTACCTTTTGACCTTTAGACTCAGGAGTATAAACGTTAAGCTATTCTCATGTGTACTTGAAAGAACTCTAATTAATAATGTAGTTTCCGAAGAGCATACAGGGTGGTTTGGTTTAGCGTGTGGGGTCGGTAAGCATTTAATTTTTTACGATCGGCTCCTCTCCTTTTTCTTTCCAACTAATTAATTAACTTCAGTTTCTCCTGGCAACCTGTCGGAGAGTTATAATTTTTCGCAAAGCGATTTGTCGCAGAGTCTGTTAGCGGCAGCGTAACTCACCTTTGCGGCTCGAGTAGTGCTCTTATGCTAATGCTTCGCGAGAGCAGTTTTTGGTTTCTAAGGACAGGCTCCTAGCGGAGAGGCTACCTGTGCTGAGCGTAGACGAAGTACGCCAATGAGTTAGGAGTTACCTAGAGACTTTAGTCGTTGGCGTTACTAGAACAGAGCGAATAACTTTAACCCGTGCCACCCTGAATTCCTCCTAGATTTAATCTAGGAGGAATTATTTGCATTTTCACAAGATGTTTGTTACAATTCTTAATAAGAGATAACAAAAAACTTTAAAATCCAGCAATAACAGCCGAGTCGGTGACAAGCCGCGATATGGCACAGGTTTTTGTCAGAGTCTAAGGAACGAGTTTTCTCCTCCCAACACAGCTAACGCACCAGCCGATAATTAATCTGCTGGTTTTTTATTGGGAAATTTAGACTCCAAATAATTTCTTCGCAGCCCGTTCGCTTCTGGCTTCGGCTGATTCCATTACTTCCGACATTTGCTCCAACATTTCGCCAGGATGATTTTCTAACACCCTGGTAGAAAGTGAAATTTTGCCATTAGCCTCATCTAGATCGATAATCATCGCTTTAATTTCTTGGCCGATCGTGAAAATCTTATCACAAGCTTCCACTCGATTTTCACTAATTTGCTTGATGTAAATCAATCCAGTATTACCATTAAACTCGACGAAGGCACCGAAGGTTTTAATTCCAACGATGATGCCACTAACTAATTGACCACGTTCTAGTTGACTGAAGCTTGCCGTCCGAGTTGCTTTGCGTTGAGAGAAAACTAATTTGTTTTTTTCCTTATCAGCTTCAATGATAATACCTGGAATCGTTGTACCGACTAGAGATTCATGGTCTCGTTCGACCAGTTGCGATCGTGGAATAAAGCCCCGAATCCCCTGGAAGTTAACCGTTACTCCACCCTTATTCACCCCAGTCACCCGCAACTGAACTGATTCTTTATTACTCTGCATTTCATCAACTTGATTCCATGCATATTTTGCTTGTAATTGTAGTTTGGATAGCGTAACTTGCCCATCGGCATTTTGTTCGCGAATAATTAGGAATTCTTGCTCGTCACCGATTGGGACTAATACCGATAAATCTGCTGATTCATCCGCCGCAACTTCCGCCGCCGGAACGAATGCTAACGATTTACCATTAATATCTACATAGATACCATCGCTATCATAACTATGAATTTTACCCCGCACTAATTGGTCTTTTTCAAAACTGACTACTTCAGCATCTAAAGCTTTAGCAAAGTCGTCCATTGAAAAGATTTCGGCTGAGGTACTTTTAGTCTTATTCATTAAATTAGAGGGTAGGTGGTAGGGGCTAATATCGCAATTTCGGCGATCTGTGCGGGGAGATTGCTGGTATCATCAATTCCCAAGAGCATATATATGGTACCCGCGATCGAGCCTGTTTGACTCATAGATCTATGAGTTCGATGGATTTGGACTATCGGTATCGACAGAAGGGAGAAGGGGGAAAGGCTGATGATTAGCCCACTTAATTAGTTTTCTTTAACTTTTAACCTTTCCCATTCCCCTTGCGATTGGCGCAGTAGTATCAGTCTGCCAGAATACGTAAATTCACGTAGTATTTTTGGTATTAAAGAACGTTAGCTGAAACACTCGAAGTTTGGTAAGATGGAACTCATATATACATTATTCTCCTAAATTATTATGCTAACTGTCAAATATTTGCCGATCGAATTCAGGTCGAACTAAATCTACCGATCTTTTGTTCATTAATCGATTAATCGATGGTTGTTTGACGCTCCAATCCTGTTGCCATCATATTTACAGCCAGAAAGTTAAACTCTATATCTTTAAATTAACTCGCTAAACTTAGCACCAAGGTCATGTCTTCAGGTATCTGAACATCTATGGTTGGGTAACTCCTAGCCTTAGACGGTTGCGCCAAACTATTTGAGCCAACTCCAGGTTGCCAAGATATTAGATCGATCTACTTTAACTTATAAAAAATAACTAGGTACTAATTATAATGTTTTCTGCCGCTAACCGTCTCTCCATCTTTGTGGACGGTAATAATATGTTTTATGCCCAACAAAAAAATGGGTGGTTTTTCGATCCTCGGCGCGTGCTAGAGTATTTCACCAAAGAACCAGAGCTAATGCTCATTAACGCTTTTTGGTATACTGGATTGAAGGATGCTCAAGACCAACGCGGCTTTCGAGATGCGCTGATCAGCCTGGGTTATACTGTCCGCACCAAGATCCTCAAGGAGTATTACGACGATACTTCCGGTCGCTACTCCCAAAAAGCGAATCTGGATATTGAAATTGTGGTCGATATGTTTAATACTGTAGATCAGTACAATCGTGTTGTGCTGTTTAGTGGTGATGGTGATTTCGAGCGGGCGATCGAGCTACTCAGGTCTAAGAATACCCACATCACCGTCATATCGACAGAAGGTATGATTGCCAGAGAGCTGCGAAACGTGACGGACAGGTATATTGACCTGAACGATATTCGCGATCGAATTGAAAAAGTTGATTCCCTATAGGAGAACCAATTACAGTGTTAGAACAACAACCAAAAATAATAATGCAGTTCACTTTATTTGAGTTACTAGTGCTTATTTAGGTGACAGAAAATATTAACTAGCGATCGATCTCTAGGTAGTCGAGAGTAGATAATTAACCTCGATTCCAATATGTCTGTCACCTTAAACATATGCACGGTAAAGATCCCCGACTTCTCCAAAGAAGTCGGGGATCTGGTAGTCCGACAAGTAACTTTTATCATTATTATTTTTAGGTATCTAACATCATGACCCAAAAACCAGAAGTAGATCGCGTAATTATTTTCGATACCACATTGAGGGATGGCGAACAGTCCCCAGGTGCAACGCTAAATGCTGATGAGAAGCTGACAATTGCCCGACAACTAGCCCGCTTGGGTGTTGATGTAATCGAGGCTGGTTTTCCCTACTCTAGTCGGGGCGATTTTGAAGCAGTGCAACAGATTGCCGATCTTGTAGGTACGCCATCTGGCCCGATTATTTGTGGCTTGGCACGAGCGAGCGAAAAAGATATTAAAGCAGCGGCAGAAGCTCTAAAACCTGCTGCAAAACCCCGAATTCATACTTTTATTGCTACGTCTGATATTCACCTGGAATATAAACTCAAGAAGACGAGAAAAGAAGTTTTAGAAATTGCGGGAGAAATGGTTGCTTATGCCAAAACTTTCGTCGATGATGTCGAGTTTTCGCCAGAAGATGCCGGACGCAGCGATCCAGAATTTTTGTATACAGTATTAGAACGGGCGATCTCCAATGGAGCGACGACTGTTAATATTCCCGATACGGTGGGTTATACAACTCCCGCCGAATTTGGCGCGTTAATTAAAGGCATTAAAGAAAACGTGCCGAATATTAATCGAGCAATTATTTCCGTTCACGGACATGACGATCTGGGATTAGCTGTTGCCAACTTTTTAGAAGCAGTAAAATATGGGGCACGGCAACTGGAATGTACGATTAACGGCATTGGCGAACGAGCGGGAAATGCCTCATTAGAAGAATTGGTGATGGCTTTACACGTCCGCCGTCAGTATTTCAATCCATTTTTAGGTCGTCCCGTCGATTCGGCTGCACCATTGACGAATGTAGATACTCGCCAAATCTATAAAACTTCTCGCTTAGTATCTAGTCTAACTGGAATGATCGTCCAACCGAATAAAGCGATCGTCGGTGCGAATGCTTTCGCCCATGAATCGGGCATTCATCAGGATGGAGTCTTGAAAAATAAACTCACCTATGAGATTATGGATGCTCAGTCGATCGGGTTAACTGATAATCTCATTACCTTGGGTAAATTGTCCGGTCGTAACGCTTTCCGCACTCGGTTGGTAGAATTGGGTATCGATTTATCCGAAAATGATCTCAATAAAGCCTTCTTAAGATTTAAAGATGTCGCAGACAAGAAAAAAGAAATTACCGATCGAGATCTAGAAGCAATTGTTAATGATGAAATCAAACAAAGTCCCGAAATCTTTATCCTCGATCGAGTCCAAGTAGCCTGCGGCGATCGCGCTCAACCCACCGCAACTGTTACCATCAGAATGCCCAACGGCGAAGAATTGACCGATGCCGCGATCGGCACTGGTCCCGTAGATGCCATCTACAAGGCGATTAACCGCGTCATCGACGTTCCTAACCAATTAATCGAATTTTCGGTTCAATCGGTCACAGCGGGCATTGACGCGATTGGAGAGGTGACAATTCGCCTCAAGTACCAGGACTATACCTATTCCGGCTATGCTGCTAATACTGACATTATCGTCGCCTCCGCCCAAGCTTATATCAATGCTCTCAACCGTTTGTATGCTGCCAAAACTAAGCTGGAGGAAGCAGCCAGCCAGTTGACAGTTGCGAGTTGAAAACCTGAATAGAACGCTTGTGGGTTCAGATCCCCGACTTTTCTAAAAAGTCGGGGATCTAGCAGTAACGTTGAAAAGTTATCGATCGAGCCTGGAATTGCTACTACTCCAAATGGGCGTTGTTGGATTGGATTTCATGAATTGCCCTTAACTCAATTACTGCGCTATCATCTATGCTCGAACTACCAAATAACTAGAGTGGGTTTAGACGTAACTATCTGTCCGATATCTGTCGATGAAATCGATGCTATTTTAAGCTTAGATCGCTTATGCTTTGGAGGGTTGTGGTCGATCGATAGTTATCGGCGTGAATTAACAAATGACAATAGTCATTTCCTAGGGATAACAGTTAAATCAACGTTCGATCCAGAAACACCAGGACTGATTGGTTTCGGTTGCTTCTGGGCGATTCTAGACGAGGCTCACATCACATTACTTGGCATTCATCCCCAGTATCAAAGACAAGGATTAGGACAAATGCTCCTATGTGCATTACTCGATAAAGCTAGATCGATTGAAATGGCACGAGCAACCCTAGAAGTTCGCGCCTCTAACGATGGGGCAATTCACCTCTACGAAAAATACGGCTTCCAAACTGTCGGGCGCAGGAAAAAATACTATCAAGATACCGGAGAAGATGGTGTAATTATGTGGCGAGGTGGTTTACTACATCCACATTTTATGCACATAGCTAAAAATCTAGTTTAATTTTTGTCCGGTTTTGTACCTGCGGGGAGTAAACGTAGTAATCGTAGTATACAGATGGTGACAACCAGACTAAATTATATTTTCCAGTCAGTAAGATAAAAGCCTAAAGCTAATAGTAATCCACTCACAAAATGGAGCCGCACAGCCAGATATTTACAGGTACGAACGATATCTGGTCGATCGTGATACTCTTTGACAAATTGAGTTAATTTAATCGCCAATGGCAGACTAAGAAATACTAATAGAGTGGCGATCGGAAATAACCCACTAATTATACCAATTGCTGTGAATATATAAATGCTTGCAGTACTCCATTCGAGTACTCTTACTGCCATTTTCGTCCCCATTCTGACAATTGGTGACAGTTTTCCTGCTGCTAAATCGTCTTTAACTTGATGAAAATGGGAACAAAATAAAATTAGACTTGTAGAAATACCAATAATTAAGGAAGCTGTTAAATTAGCGATCGACCAAGATTGGATCTGACTATAATAAGCGGCACTCAAAGCCAACGGTCCAAAACAGATCGTACAAATCACTTCCCCTAAACCTTGATATCCCAATCGAAATGGTGGTCCTTGGTAAGTATAGCCCAAAAAACAACATAATAAAACAATCGCTACCACAGTGATATCTTGTTGCCACCAAGCAATTGTCCCAATTCCCGAAATACCTAGCAATAAAAATAGGTTTCCCAACCAAAACATCAGATTGCGATTTCCCGTTAAATTTACCACTGACTCAGCTTTATTCACATCAATTCCAGTATCGCTATCAAACACATCATTGCTAATATTCAACCAAGCAATTATGGAGATCGCCGATGCCAAGAAAGCACCTAAAATATGAAGATCTATCGATCGAGCCTGGGCATAAGCAACCGCAGAACCCACCGTAATTGGGATAATCGCGACAGTATACATCGGCGGCTTAATTGCTGCTAACCATAACTTCGATTTGGGTTGTTCGATCGACTCAACTATATTCATATTTGTGAACGGGAAGTGAGCATGAGACTGCAATCTATACCTAATTAGCTATAGCACGATTGCCAATTCCCCCATTCTTCGTCACAAAGAAAATTAACACGCCAGAATTGAGGAGTGTGGGGAGTGTGGGGTGGCTGGTTGTGTTACAGTGATTTTTATTTCCTTTACCTTTACCCTATCCCCTTTCCCCAACTTCCCCTTCTCGAATCATGAGATTATTGTACGATAAGCTATAAGAGAGAATTTTTATCTAAATCGATATGCAGGTTGCAATTGTTGGTGCGGGATTGGCAGGCATGGCTACAGCCATCGATTTAGTTGACGCGGGACATGAAGTCGAGATCTTTGAATCGCGCCCCTTTGTCGGCGGTAAAGTTGGCAGTTGGATGGACGCAGATGGCAATCATATCGAGATGGGGTTGCACGTCTTTTTTAACAACTATGCCAATCTCTTTGCCCTGATGCAGCACATTGGCGCGACGGACATCTTTTTGCCCAAGGAACATGTTCATAACTTCATTAATGCGGGTGGGGAGATTGGCAAGCTGGATTTTAGATTCTTCCTCGGCGCACCTTTTCATGGCTTGAAGGCATTTTTTACAACCCAGCAATTGACGATTGTCGATAAACTGCGAAACGCTCTGGCTCTGGGGACTAGTCCAATCGTCCCAGGGTTAGTTAGCTATGAGATCGCCATGAAGATGATTCGCGATCTCGATCGAGTCAGTTTTGCAGACTGGTTTCGCTCTCATGGTGGTAATAATCATAGCTTACGCCGGATGTGGGACCCGATCGCCCTAGCCCTGGGATTCATTGATACGGAGAACATCTCAGCACGATGTATGCTGACCATCTTTATGATGTTTGCCTCGAAAACGGAAGCATCAAAATTGAATATGCTGGTAGGCTCACCCGCCGAATATCTCCACAAACCGATCGTCAACTACTTAGAAAGCAAAGGTGCCAAAATCTATACCCGTCGCCAATTGCGGGAAATCAAATATACAGGCGAAGGCAATAATATCCACATTACAGGATTCGATATTGCCAATGGTGATACCGTCGAAACGATCGTTGCTGATGCTTATGTTTGCGCGTGCGACGTGCCGGGTATTCATCGCATCATACCAACAAATTGGCGCGAATCGACATTTTTTGATAATATCTTCAAACTCGTCGCAGTTCCCGTCGCGACAGTGCAACTTCGCTTTGATGGTTGGGTCACAGAAATGAAAGATAGTGCCGAACGAAACCAATTAGACCATGCCGCAGGGCTGGACAATCTGTTGTACAGTGCCGATGCCGATTTTTCCTGTTTTGCAGATCTCGCCCTGACCAGTCCCGCCGATTATTATCGCGAAGGTGAAGGTTCGCTCCTCCAAGTGGTGCTGACTCCTGGAGAACCATTCATTCCCATGAAGAATGAAGACATCGTCGCGCATGTGATTAAGCAAGTCCACGAACTTTTCCCCTCGGCACGCGCATTAAATGTCACTTGGTCGAGCGTAGTCAAACTCGCTCAATCTCTCTACCGCGAACAACCAGGAATGGACCCCTTTCGTCCCACCCAAGCGACCCCAATTAACAACTTTTTCTTAGCAGGTAGCTACACGGCTCAAGATTATATTGATAGTATGGAAGGAGCAACAATTTCTGGAAAACAAGCCGCACAAGCAATTCTCGCCAGCTTTAGGGATTAGGCTTTAGGTAAAGGGTAAAGGAAATATAAACGAATCCCCACCCTCTCCACATTCCCACACCCCCACACCTATACCCCCCACACCCTTATGTCAGAATGGTTAGAACATAGCGTTCAAATTGAAGTTGCTGCACCGATCGAGCATGTATGGAGTCTATGGCAAAATATTGAGTTGATGCCACGTTATTTTAAATGGATCGAATCAGTCCACATCCTCGAAGATAGTCCCGAACTTTCTCGCTGGAAGCTGGGGACTAGGACGTTTGAATTTACTTGGTTATCACGCATTCTCCAGGAGATTCCCAATCAAATTATTCAATGGGAATCAGTTGATGGATTGCCCAATCGCGGAGCGATTAGATTTTACGATCGCAAGGGCAGCAGTATTGTGAAACTAACTGTTGCTTATGCTGTGCCAGGAATTTTAGCAATGTTGATGGACAATGGTTTTGTCCGCAATGTCGTAGAATCAACGCTCCAAGCTGACATGGAGCGGTTTAGGGAATATGCAATGAAGGAATTACCCGTCGATCGACAATGACAACATCAAAATTATCGGACATTTTACAACCGCCATTTGATTGATTTTGCCAAAAAAATGGGTAGGCTATCTGCAGTCACCCCGAACTGCACACCCTCTCTTGTTTATTTCCCATGAACACCCACTCGCACTTGAGTTCGCAATCATCGCCAGTTGAGATCTCACCCATAGAGTATCGACAGCGAAAACTAGTGTCATTAGACTCAAAAAGTCATATGGCAAAGGGTTTTACCCTAATTGAACTTTTAGTGGTGATTGTGATTATTGGCCTTCTGGCCGCAATTGCGATGCCGAATTTTCTTAAGCAAGCAGTTAAGGCAAAACAGACAGAAAGCAAGCAGAGTATCTCATTAATTAACCGCGCTCAAGCCAGGTATCGAGTCGAAAATAATAGCTTTTCGAGTTCTTTCGACCAATTAGCTGTTGGGATGAATTTGATCGGAACCACTACGACTAGCACTACTAACTATGTCTACACGCTAGATATCCCAGACCCTCAAAATCAAGCGACAATTGCCGCTCAATCGGTTGACGGTGCGGTTAGGTCTTATACAGGTGGCAACTTACGTTATAACTATGCCGGACAAACCTTAATTGCTGGATTGGTTTGCGAAACAATTGCTCCAGGTTCTTCCGCATCAGTTGTCGTCTTTAACACGACATCAATGAGTTGTCCCACTGGCTATCAAGAATTAAATGATACCGCAACGGGCAACTAATTTTAACTGGCGTAGACACTGCCATCTGGCATGATTGCACCTGTAAGATTAGCACCAATAAATCTCACGGTCATTCTATTTCCAACCTTAATCCGTGCGCCAGTAAGATCGGCACCAGTAAGATCGGCACCACTGAGATCGGCACCAATCAGATTCGCTTCACGCAAATTGGCCTTACTCAGATTAGCCTGAAATAAATTTGCTCTAAATAAATTGGCCTTATGAAGATTCGCACCATGCAAATTGGTACCATGTAAGAATGAATCCTGGAGATCGGCATGACTGAGGTTGGCATTACTCAAGTTTCTGCCTGATAAATCGCGCTCATTTAGGTCTGTACCGCTCCAGTCTACCCCGCTCAAATCTGGACGTTGATGGGGAGTACGGGCGGGTGTTTTGGTTTGTTGCTGACGATTTTGCGTGTTGGTAGATTGAGGTTGCTGGTATCTTGGCGGTTCGGGCGATTCGACTGGTTGTTGCGCAGACTGACGGTATTGTTGCGAGGGATCTTGTTTGGGTGGGGAGGATCGGCGTGGCTGTGAATTTTGACGTGCCGATTCCCGCTCTGTTCGGGGAGCAGAGTTGCTGGAGGATCGAGGTGATGTACTATGACTCTTGCTGCCATTACCGTTGGATTTACTGGCTTGATACTCGCGCAATCGATCTCGCGCATTGTTAATTTCTTTGAGTTTTGCTTGTGCTTTTTCCTGTAAACGGAGACTATCCTGAGGCAATCTGTCGGGGTGCCAAACCAATGCCAGATCCTTATGTGCCTGGTTCACCTCTTCTAGTGAAGCTCCAGGCTCTAATTCGAGTGCTTTGTACCAACACTGTAGATCTTCATTCATCTATCTAAAATAGCACTACTAACAATGAAGATGGCTCTACTCATAGATTAAATTAATATTCTTTGGTGAAGTATCCTTATCTTCCGAGGAATGTTGAAACTCACAGAATCTCTCAAAGCATTGTTGAAAGAGACAGCAGAGCGGTTGTCCTGGCTTGATTAATAGCTATATAGACAGAAGCAAACAACTAGTGTACAATTATAGATTGTGGTCTAAAACTTACAGCTTTCAAGCTGTGACTGCGGGTAAATCGGCTGAAATAGATACTAAGTGGCTTGCTACTCCAGTCTATCCAGCATTAACACGATTCCCAATTGATACCTTGTCCCTTGTTAAGTGAAAACTTATTGCCCGCGACGCATCTAACAATTTGTGCGAAAGCATACAAAATAGATGCTAAAGTTAAGCTGGATTGGTAAAAACAAGTCAAACCCACAGATGGACGCGCCTGCCGGTGGAAGTCCATCAAAATCCTGATGTCTCAAATATAAGGAACTCTATCTAACCGTGTCTATCGGTATTCTCGGCACCAAACTCGGCATGACCCAAATTTTCGACAAAGAGACAGGGAGAGCAATTCCTGTCACCGTCGTTCAAGCAGGCCCATGCACCATCACTCAAATCAAAACTAAAGCGACCGATGGCTATAACTCCATCCAGATCGGTTTTGATGAAGTCAAAGAAAAAGCACTCAACAGACCAGAACTCGGACACCTCAAAAAGTCGGATGCTCCACCACTGCGTCACCTCCAAGAATTTCGGGTAGATAGCACTGACGAGTGGACACTCGGACAAGAAATCAAACCAGATCTTTTCACTGTCGGTCAAATTATCGACGTTACAGGTAACAGCATCGGTAAAGGTTTCGCAGGTTGGCAGAAACGTTGGAACTTTGCGCGTGGACCAATGACTCACGGTTCCAAAAATCACCGCGAACCTGGTTCGACTGGTGCTGGTACCACCCCTGGTCGTGTCTATCCTGGTAAGAAAATGGCAGGACGACTAGGTGGCAAACGGATCACGATCAAGAAATTGGTAGTAGTCCAGATTGATGTCGATCGTAACCTCCTCTTGATTGAAGGTTCCGTTCCTGGCAAACCTGGCGCACTACTGCGGATCGTCCCAGAAGTAACCGTCGGTAAGTAATCACAGTAAGTAGAAGCGAAATAGATAGTTATGGCTAATTGCGTCATCCGCAACTGGCAAGGCGAGGAAGCTGGCTCTGCCACCCTCGAATTGGCTGTTGCAAGAGAAGAAAATGCTTCTCACATCGTTCACCGTGCCCTAATTCGGCAGACAAACAACGCTCGTCAAGGTACAGCTTGTGCCAAGACTCGCGCCGAAGTACGCGGTGGTGGACGCAAACCTTGGAAACAAAAAGGAACTGGACGCGCTCGTGCGGGTTCGATTCGTTCTCCACTATGGCGTGGGGGTGGTGTGATTTTTGGACCAAAACCCAAAGATTACAACATGAAAATGAACCGTAAAGAGCGGAGACTCGCTCTACGGACAGCATTGATGAGTCGGATTGAAGACATCATCGTAGTTGCTGACTTTGCAACCAATGTAGCTCAACCAAAAACCAAAGAGTTCGTCCAAGCGATGACTCGTTGGGGTGTCGAAGCTGAGAGCAAAGTACTCATCATCGTTTCGGAAGTAGAAGACAATACTTTATTGTCGGTTCGGAACATTGCCAAAGTTAAAATGATTTCTGCATCAGGACTCAACGTATTCGATCTCCTCAATGCGGATCAGATTGTTGCTACGGCTGAAGCAATCGCCAAAATACAGGAGGTTTACAATGACGATTAGAGTTGAAGACCGTGACTTACCAGATTTAATTCGGAATGTCATCGTTACTGAAAAAGCAACGACCATGATGGA
>NZ_JANOJV010000254.1:0-3082 GCF_031418915.1 Chamaesiphon sp. VAR_48_metabat_135_sub
CCTCAACGTAACCGCGCCTACCAACGAGCAAATGATGGAACGGGCGATGTTTGCCAAAGAAATTGGTACTCCCATCATCATGCACGACTTCTTGACTGGTGGTTTCACCGCCAACACTTCCTTGGCGAAGTGGTGTCAAGCCAATGGCGTACTACTGCACATTCACCGCGCACTGCACGCAGTAATCGATCGTCAAAAAAATCACGGTATTCACTTCCGTGTTCTAGCTAAATGCTTGCGGATGTCCGGTGGAGATCACCTTCACTCCGGTACCGTTGTAGGTAAGCTTGAAGGCGAAAAAGGCATCACTATGGGTTTTGTAGACCTAATGCGTGAAAACTACATCGAAGAAGATCGCTCGCGCGGTATTTTCTTCACCCAAGATTGGGCTTCCATGCCTGGTGTATTCCCAGTTGCTTCTGGTGGTATCCACGTTTGGCACATGCCCGCGTTGGTAGAAATCTTCGGCGATGATTCTTGCCTCCAGTTCGGTGGTGGTACTGCTGGTCACCCATGGGGTAACGCTCCTGGTGCAACCGCTAACCGCGTCGCACTAGAAGCTTGTATTCAAGCTCGGAACGAAGGTCGTAACCTGATGCGTGAAGGTGGCGATGTCCTCCGTGAAGCTGGTAAATGGTCTCCTGAACTTGCTGTTGCACTCGAACTCTGGAAAGAGATCAAGTTTGAATTTGAAGCAATGGATACTCTCTAGAATTAGTGGATGGTGGATGGTGAATAGTGGATAGTGTAACTACTTATTCACAAAGCTCTATTCATATCTTCATTAATTACGGTAATGGATTGCAAAAAAGTTGCCAAAGCTACAACGAAAGTAATTTCTAGCTACTTGACTTATCAAGCGGTACAAGCTGTTTTGGAGCAGTTGACTGAAACAAATCCACCCTTGGCTCTGTGGTTACGCAGTTTCTCGGGTCGATCGATTGTTCAAGATGGCGAAGTCTATTTACTCGCACTCCTGGTCGAAAACCAGGAGTTAGCCTTCCGAATTATGACGGTAAGGGAGTACTTAGTCGAAGAAATCATGGATGACTTACCAGAAATGCTGTTTCACGAGATTAAACTCAAAAATAGTCAGCATCGCAAGCAACAGCTAGAGAAGCTATCGCAACTATCCGTTACCGAGCCACGCCTCAACTTTGAATCATCGTCTGAGTAGCAAACAAAGACGCGCCCTTAATCTCAACTATATTTAACTGTAGAGCAAGACCAAATGCAAACTTTACCCTTTGAACGTCGTTACGAAACCTTCTCCTACTTGCCTCCATTGAGCGATGCTCAAATCACCAAGCAGCTTCAGTATATGCTCGACCAAGGGTATATTCCTGGTGTTGAGTTCAGCAAGGAATCTGAGCCTACTCAACACTACTGGACACTCTGGAAGTTGCCTTTGTTCAACGCTAATACTACTACCGAAATTCTGAACGAAGTTCGCGCTTGTCGGAGTGAGTACGGTCATTGTTTCATCCGTGTTGTTGGTTTTGACAACATCAAACAGTGCCAAGTATTGAGCTTCATCGTTCACAAACCATAATAGGAAGGTGAGCTAATTATAGTTCTAAGTTATTGGAACTAATATTTATGGAGAGAGAAGGATTTCTTACCTTTTCTCTCTTTTTTTTGTTAACTAAAACTATGCGAGATTGCACATCCGACGCTCCTCATTGATTCAAATCTAATAGCGATCGAGTCAAATCTTCATGAAGTTTCTCGGCACCTGTTTTACTCGAAAACTGTTGATAAGTTTGCACCTGCAATGGTGCTCCAATTCGGATCGACACTCGACCTCGAAATCTTGGTTCGGGATGCTCGTAATGGAAACTAATCGGAATAACCTTGAGATCTAAGCCTGGTTTCAGCGATTCTGCTTGCATGGCAATCCGAGTCAAACCCTTTTTTAAGGGATGCAAAGTTCCATCGCGGAAAATATTACCTTCAGGAAAAATAGTCAGCATTTCGCCATTATGGAGCAGTTCGACACTATTACGGATACTGGCAATACTTGGTTTATTAGTATCGATCGCAAAACCGCCTAATCGACGGACAAACCAGCCTTGAACCCCTGTCATTTCATCAGCACTGACCATATATCGCGAACTTCGACCCGTGACGTATGGACCAACGGCATAGGGAATCAGCAACGGGTCCCATCTTGCCCGATGGGTGGGAGCTAAAATTACCGCACCTGTGTGG
The DNA here is from genome assembly GCF_031418915.1 of Chamaesiphon sp. VAR_48_metabat_135_sub. NCBI lineage: Bacteria > Bacillati > Cyanobacteriota > Cyanophyceae > Gomontiellales > Chamaesiphonaceae > Chamaesiphon > Chamaesiphon sp. VAR_48_metabat_135_sub. The sequence goes on from NZ_JANOJV010000254.1 coordinate 2,212, forward strand.
GGGATATACTCTTTGCCAATTATTTCTATTTCACGAAAAAATCCAGGGAGTAGTAGATAATTCCCGATCGGATAGACAATTTTAGTCAGCCAAGGTGAGAATCCCGATTCGATCTGTCGATTGGATTGAAGACTTGTATCAGCAGGTGTAGTCGGGGAGTTAATCATTGCCGTTGAGGGGTGTTATCGATGTCTAGATACCTATACAATTTACCCAACTAAGAGCTGATTAGTGAGATCGTTCGTGACAGTTTTTCGATTGACACCTAGAAAATTACCTAATTTTTAACGTCTGCGCTCTAATAATTGACATTCAGATGACCAAATAACCCGTAGAATAGATCGAATACTAATAGCCGACAACTCAATCGCTGCCCGATCGATTCTCTTTCGCCAGAGGCTACGCCAACGATTGCAGCGATGGCGGGAAATATTGAGAGCAAAGAAATTATGTCAGATAACAAACGCAGTCAAGCTATTACCCAAGGCGTACAACGCTCTCCTAACCGTGCGATGCTGCGTGCAGTTGGCTTTGGAGATAACGATTTTACTAAGCCCATTATCGGATTAGCTAATGGTTATAGCACCATCACCCCCTGCAATATGGGGATTAACAAATTAGCAATTCGGGCTGAGGCTGCGCTGAGGACTGCGGGTGCGATGCCGCAGATGTTTGGGACGATTACCATCAGCGATGGAATTTCGATGGGTACAGAGGGGATGAAATATTCGCTGGTATCGCGGGAAGTCATCGCCGACTCGATCGAAACCGCCTGTAACGGGCAGAGTATGGATGCTGTCCTGGCGATCGGCGGATGTGATAAAAATATGCCAGGGGCGATGATTGCGATCGCCAGAATGAATATTCCCTC
>NZ_JANOJV010000255.1:0-28543 GCF_031418915.1 Chamaesiphon sp. VAR_48_metabat_135_sub
GGTACATACATAAAAAACATTCCGTTCTTACCAAAGAGCAAACAGCAATCATAAACCAATGACCACAACCTTACAACGCACCCAGAGCGAAAATACCTGGGATCGCTTCTGTAGCTGGATCACCTCCACCGAGAACCGCATCTACGTCGGTTGGTTCGGAGTACTGATGGTTCCTACATTACTATCTGCTACCATCTGCTTCATCATCGCTTTCATCGCTGCACCTCCTGTAGACATCGATGGCATCCGCGAACCAGTCGCTGGTTCCTTAATGTTCGGTAACAACATCATCTCCGGTGCTGTTATTCCTTCATCTAATGCAATTGGTCTTCACTTCTACCCCATCTGGGAAGCAGCTTCCTTAGATGAGTGGTTATACAACGGTGGTCCTTACCAACTAGTAGTATTCCACTTCCTGATTGGCATCTTCTGCTACATGGGACGTGAATGGGAACTATCCTACCGCCTCGGAATGCGTCCTTGGATCTGCGTAGCTTACTCAGCACCAGTAGCAGCAGCAACCGCAGTATTCCTCATCTACCCAATCGGACAAGGTTCATTCTCTGACGGTATGCCTTTAGGTATCTCCGGAACGTTCAACTTCATGATCGTCTTCCAAGCAGAGCACAACATCTTAATGCACCCGTTCCACATGTTGGGAGTAGCTGGTGTATTTGGTGGTTCATTGTTCTCCGCTATGCACGGTTCATTGGTAACTTCCTCTTTGGTTCGTGAAACAACTGAAGTTGAGTCCTTGAACTATGGTTACAAATTCGGTCAAGAAGAAGAAACTTACAACATCGTTGCAGCTCACGGCTACTTCGGTCGTTTAATCTTCCAATACGCTTCTTTCAACAACAGCCGTTCCTTACACTTCCTGCTCGGTGCATGGCCTGTAATCGGCATCTGGTTCACATCCTTGGGTGTATCCACAATGGCGTTCAACCTCAACGGTTTCAACTTCAACCAATCAGTTGTAGATGCTCAAGGTCATGGTATCAATACCTGGGCTGACATCATCAACCGTGCAAACCTCGGGATGGAAGTAATGCACGAAAGAAATGCACATAACTTCCCACTTGACTTAGCTGCTGGTGAATCTACTCCTGTTGCTTTGACTGCTCCTGCTATCAACGGTTAATATCCGCTTGATCTAGGAACTAATCAACCCTCTCACAATGTGAGGGGGTTTTTGCATTTGATATGGGCGCGGAAACTGTACTTCAATGGCGGTAAACCAGACACAGCAGCCTAAGTCAATCGAGGATAATAGACCTATAAACCTCTTCACAATCGATACATGTTACCTCTTCTCCAAGGTCAGGGATTACCACCATTTCCAGATATTACGCCCGAACAAGTCGTTCCAGCGATTACCGAACTGCTGGCCGAGGCGAACGCAGCATTAACCGAGCTTGAAGCTAATATTATCCCCACTTGGGCGGGATTGGTCGAACCGCTCGATCGAATCATCGAAAAAATCTCCTGGAGTTGGAGTATTGTCGGACATTTAATGGGTGTCCAAAATAGTCCCGAACTCCGCGCTGCACATGAAGAGATGCAGCCCCAAACAGTAGAGTTTTGGATGCGGTTGGGGCAAAGTACCGCGCTTTATCAGGGCTATAAAGCGATTCAAGCTAGTCCCGAATTTGCGAACTTCGAGGTTGCTCAAAAACGGATTATCGTTGCCGCTATTCGCGATATGGAGCTATCTGGAGTCGGTTTAACAGGCGAGCCAAAACAGCGATTTAATGAAATTCAATTAGCACTCGCCGAAATCGCCAATAAGTTCTCGAATAATGTCCTTGATGCAACTAAAGCATATAGTCTCACCCTGACTACACCAGAAGAAATTACCGGACTACCAGCTAGTTTACTCGGACAAGCCGCCCAATCCGCCAGAGCCGCCGGACAGGAAGCCGCCACCCCGACAGATGGCCCTTGGATCATTACCCTCGATGCTCCCAGCTTTATGCCATTTATGCAACACAGTCAACGGCGAGATTTGCGCGAACAAATCTATAAAGCCTATGTCAGTCGCGCCGCATCCGGTGAATATGATAACTTAGGGAATATCGATCGCATCCTCGAATTACGCCGAGAGATGTCCAATATCCTCGGCTTCGCCAACTTTGCCGAACTCAGCCTCGCCAGTAAAATGGCACCCAACGTCGCCGCCGTCGAAAGTCTGCTCGAATCCCTTCGCAGTGCTAGCTTTGAAGCAGCCAAACAGGATCTCGAAAATCTCCGCGCCTTTGCCATCTCTCAAGGAGCACCCGAAGCCAACGATCTCAAACACTGGGATCTAGCATACTGGTCAGAACGTCTGCGGGAAGCTAAGTTTGATTTCAACGCTGAAGAATTGCGCCCTTATTTCCCATTAGAACAAGTACTTTCCGGCTTATTTAACCTCGCCCATAAACTCTTTGGCATCACCATCACCGCCGCCGACGGACAAGCACCCGTCTGGAACCCCGATGTCCGCTACTTCCAAGTCGCCAACGAGCAACAGCAACCCATCGCCTACTTCTACCTCGACGCATACAGTCGCCCCGCCGAAAAACGGGGTGGCGCATGGATGGCAGATTGCGTCAGTCGCGCCAAAATGACCGACGAAGCTGGCTCCAAAGTCCGTTTACCCGTCGCATACCTAACTTGCAATCAAACGCCCCCAGTAGACGATAAACCCAGCCTGATGACCTTCGGCGAAGTCGAAACCCTATTCCACGAATTCGGACACGGTTTACAGCACATGCTCACCACCGTCGATTTTGTCGGCGCGTCGGGAATTAGCAACGTCGAATGGGATGCCGTCGAATTACCCAGCCAATTTATGGAAAACTGGTGTTACGACAGACCAACCCTGCTCAGTCTCGGCAAACACTACGAAACTGGCGAACCTCTCCCCGAACACTACTACCAAAAAATCATCGCCGCACGCACATTCATGAGCGGAACTGGAATGCTCCGTCAAATCCACTTTAGCTGGCTAGATCTCGAACTCCACGGACGTTATATCCCTGGCGGCGCAGAAACCGTGCCCGATGTCCGCAATCGTCTCGCCAAAATCAGTATGGTAATTCCGCCATTACCCGAAGATAACTTTCTCTGCTCCTTCGGACATATTTTTGCGGGTGGTTATGCGGCTGGTTACTATAGCTACAAATGGGCGGAAGTCTTGAGTGCAGATGCCTTCGCCGCGTTTGAAGATGCTGGCTTGGATGATGCAGACGCGATCGGCACCACCGGACGACGGTTCCGCGATACAGTATTATCGCTGGGCGGTAGTCAGCATCCGATGGAAGTATTTACCGCTTTCCGTGGACGCGAACCAGATCCAGCGGCGTTGCTGCGTCACAATGGGTTAGTTGCGGCGAAGTAGGATCGGAGATATTCGCAGATTATGGGTAGGGGAAATTCATGAATTCCCCCTACCCATAATCCGTACAGCAAAAAATATTGTCATTTTTTATACGCTGAGTTACTATTGAAGTCTAAGTAAATTTCAGTACTAAATCATGACGCAGAATAATCGCGAGAATGCAACTAATGACAAATCTCAAGCCGCAGGTTTAGTCGCCGGTGGAGCCGCTGCTGGCGGTGGCGTAGCAGCAGGTGTTGGTGGAATGGGATTAGCTGGTGGCTTTGGTGGAGTAGCTATTGGGGCGGCTCCAGTTGTAGCTGCTGGTGCAGTTGTTGGTGCGGCTGCTTATGGTGCGAAAAAAGCGATTGAAGAAGGCGATGGTAATGCCCTAGGAGCAATGGCTGGCGGAGCTGCGGCTGGTGCAGGAGTTGCTGCTGCTGTTGGTGGAATGGGATTGGCAGTTGGTGGTGGTGCTATCGCTATTGGAATGGCTCCAATTGCAGCGGCTGGTGCGGTAGTAGGATTAGCAGGTTATGGTTTAAGCAAATTGTTCGGGAGTAATTCAAAAAGAAAATCTAGAAATCGGAGATACCGATAGTTAATGTTCTGCCTGCCTGAATCATTTTAAAAAAAGGGGATTCGAGTGCAAAAATTTTAAGTTTTCAATGACATTTTCATGCCTACAGATAAACCAAACCCACTACAAAAGTTCGTGCGAGGGTGGCTACGAGATCGCATTAATGAGGCCAACAATCGCTCTTCTGTACCATCAAGAGCTAAAAAGATACCCTCTGAAAAATCGCCGATTCAGAAGAGGACTCGATCTATTCCCCTTTCTATTCGGCTTGATGTATTGACAAGGGATGGTTATAAATGTGTATATTGTGGTCGCGGTTCTCAACAAATCGATTTAGAAATCGACCACATTATTCCCTACTCAAAAGGTGGTAGTAATCAAATAGATAATTTACAAACTCTATGTTTTGATTGTAATCGAGGTAAGGGGGCAAGAATAATAGAATAATCGATCAATGTAAAAATAAAATATAGATTGTAGGTTGGCTTGAGGATTCCGAAACAAGGGCGGACACACCAACAGCCTAGAAATGTTGGGTTTCATTCTTCAACCCAACCTACGGTAAAAGATTTGGATCGATAACTGTCGATCGATCGAGACATCAATCATAGAGTATCGTAAAATAGAGACTGAATAACTCGTAAAATATGGCACGTTGATATCATGCCTACATCGATAGCGTAGCATTCAGTAGTGAGATATTGTTTTAGCTAGGGGGTCTATTGTAAGTTTAGCACCTCATCTTTTTCGATCGATTTAGTTCCGAAGGCATAATCTGAATTATCATGGAAGTGGAGATATGAGTAGATGTCTAGAAGAGATAAATTTCATGATGCGGTCAGACACGCTTTGGAAAAAGAGGGGTGGACGATATCTCACGATCCCTTACCATTAAAAATAGGTAATCTAAAACTAGAAGTTGATTTAGGTGCAGAGAAATTAATCGGTGCTCAAAAAGACAACCAAAAAATAGCCGTAGAGGTGAAAAGCTTTCTCAAAACCTCGAAAATTACGGAGTTCTACCATGCTTTTGGACAGTTTTTTCCATACAAAGTTGCGCTGCAACAGTTGGAACCAGATCGCATTCTTTATCTAGCTGTTCCAGATTATATCTATGAAGCTTTATTTAACGAAATTTTGATTAAAAGCTTGCTGGAGCAATACCCAATTAAGTTAATTGTCTACATGGCAGATAGAGAGGAAATTCAAACATGGATAAACTAGCACACTATCGAGAAAGTATTAAAACATTTCTGAGAAAATATGCTGAATCGATGACAGGTAATTCGGAAATTGAAGTTGAGCTAATTTTTGACACTGAAAATGACCACTATCTTCTGTTAGATATCGGCTGGCAAAAATCACATCGAGTTCATGACTGCATTTTTCACTTTGATATTAAGGATGATAAGGTCTGGCTTCAAGAAAATAATACCGATCTTGAGGTTGATGAAGATTTCGCAGAAATGGGAATTTCTAGCGATGAAATTGTAGTTGGATTTCATCACCCTTCGATGCGTAAATATTCAAATTATGCATTTTCTTGATTGAAACTGTCGATCTCCAAATTTCCCTAGAAATCGATCGGCACCACCGGACGACGGTTCCGCGATACAGTATTATCGCTGGGCGGTAGTCAGCATCCGATGGAGGTGTTTACCGCTTTCCGTGGACGTGAGCCAGATCCATCGGCGTTGCTGCGTCACAATGGGTTGGTGGCTGCGAAGTAGGATCAAAAATAGTCTCAGATTCGAGGTAAGGGCAATTCATGAATTGCCCTTACCAATAATTCTAAAATTTTGTAATCTATGATTTCTATGAATAACCAATTTTATAAATCTAGCGATATTTAATGGGTAAGATGAGATTTATTTTCCCTAGCAATTACTTTAATCCTAAGCAAGTAGACGAAGGCTATTCTGAAGAATTAGACTGTCTACGGGATATCGGGTTGGAGACATCAGTTATTTCGTTAGAATCTCTCACTTCAGGAACATCAAAAATTTTACCTATACCAGTAGCAGGAACGAAATTAGTCTACAGGGGGTGGATGCTGACACCTGATGATTATTCACTTTTAGTAGATAATGCTAAATCTGTTGGTTCCGAAATGTGGATTTCTGTCGATGAATATCGATCGAACCATTATCTACCAAATTGGTATTCTTTGATTAGCGATCTCACGCCAGAAACCCACTTCTTTGCAATTGATGACGATTTAGAAAGCAGTTTAAATGGATTGGGGTGGGATAAATTTTTCATTAAGGATTATGTTAAATCTCTGAAAACATCTATCGGCTCAATAATCGACCGCTCTTCAGATATCATCACTGTTATCGCGGAAATGCAAAAATTTCGAGGGACAATTGAAGGAGGTATTTGTGTTAGGCAAGTTGAAGATTTCATTCCCGAAACAGAACGACGTTATTTTGTAATTAATGGTCGATGTTTTGCTTCATCTATAGATGAAGAAATTCCGTCAATAGTTCATGAGTGCGCTCAACGAATCAATCGTAAATTCTTTGCAGTGGATGTAATCGATCGAAAAGATGGTTGTCAAAGAATTGTCGAAATTGGTGATGGACAAGTATCTGGATTGGTAGGATGGACTGCGGCATATTTTGCTATGCTGTGGAGTGATTGAAAAATTTGTAGATTAGTAGGTTGGCTTGAGCATTGCGAAACCCAACCTACAAAATACCTAAGAAATGTTGGGTTTCATTCTTCAACCCAACCTACCGTAAAAGATGTGGATCGATCGACCATTTACAGAAATATACTAATCGATGTTGCGTGAGTTTTAAATTCTTCGGGTGATAAAGTAACTTTAAGACTTGTGACTAGATCTGCAATCGATGGAGAATTCCATAAAGTACTCTAATTGCTCCGATCTGATGTGTCCAAGCGGCAATAATATTGGTGTCAGTATCGCCGCTCGTTTCGGCGTTTGGCTTTGGAGTTAAATTCCTAAGCAGCCAAAGAGTCATCTTCAAAATCCTTTCTAAAGGATACTTTTACCTGCTCTGTAGAAACTATCGTCCAACCTGCTTGGAGTAGTCTTTGGCTAGTCGCCCAGCCTCTAGAGCCGCCTGGAACCGGATAATCGGGAACGCACAGATTCGGAAAAGCCGTATGGGGTTTCCAGGGATGAAAAGGATCTAGTCTAAGATGTAGGCTTAATTTTCCCTTAGACGCAAACGTGGGAATCCAGCATAGTTGTCCAGCCATTTTAATATCCTCCTGAATCGGGTCTCTTTGACTTCGTGAATTTTCAAACCATTGTGTGGGTAGAGCTACTTAAAAAATCTTACACCGATCTTCCCAAACATAAGATTTGTAAACAGTATCGATAACTACCAGACGAAGTATGCATCTAACTTTTTTTGACAAAATGCAAAATTGATATCGATCCTAATGGTGATCGAAGATAAAATCCACAACCTCAGCTAAATTCGAGACAATTCGATCCGGTTGATATTGCGTTAATCGCTCGAGATCGCGAATTCCAGACAGTACGCCAATAACTTCAATCCCATGAGTCTGAGCGGCGATAATATCGGTTTCGGTATCGCCAATCATCCAGGTATTTGGCTCTGGTTTCAATTCTGTCAAGGCTTGCGCCATTAGTTGAGTTTTATCTTTGATATCGCCTCGTTTACGATAATCATCCGCCAGACAGTAACGACAATCGGGCGGGAAAAAACGGGCGAAATCAGATTGGTTAAAGGCTGCATTTAGTTCGCTGGTACGCCGTAATGTCATGACGATTAACTCGACTCCAGATGCTTGGATTTGTTCGAGTGCATCGATTGCGCCTGGTACGACTCGATCGAGTGATAAATATTGTAATTGATGGGCTGTGCGATTGCGCAGGTTTTTAAATACTTCTGACTGAGCCGCTGTCAATCCCGACTCGATCCCTACCTGTTGTTCGGAAATTTTTGCTCGTTTATACGTCCAAAATTCATCTTTTGTCAGGACTCTAATCGATTGATTGGGCTGCTTGACTTTTTCTAAACAGAGCTGATACACATGATAGTATCGATCGGATAAATCCATTATCGGTCCATCAAAATCGGTAATAATTCGCATCGGGTTCGATAAGTCAATACTATAGGTGTGTGAAACAATTCCCGCTAACAATCGTCACAAATCAAGATCCACTAAACAGATCGAAAATATTAGATTATGTCGATCTTTACCACCAGGAGCATTACTCATGCAATTTAAGTCAATCTGTGGCTCTGTTTTTACTATTTTAGCGACAATCGGGATCTTCCAATCACCCGCCTCAGCACAGCTAATTCCCGAACCGTGGGTGACAGTAGGTACTAAAGATAGTAATCTCAGCTATGGTGTCGGAGTAAAAATCTTCGATCTTGGTGTCGAAGTTGCAACTGTATCTGGAGGTGTAACTGGATTTGACGCGCTCAAGTTCTTTGGTTTTCCCTTGGTTTCTCCCTACGCTGGATTGGGACTTTATGGCGATAAAGGTGTTGCTTACTCTGGGGGTGTTCAATTTACCCCACCTGGAAATACTTTTTTTGGGGCTGGCTATCATTCCATTCGGGGAATTAATGGTCAAGTCGGTTTCAAGTTTTAGGTAATAATGGGGTGTAAATCGGGTAATTTTTTCTAAACCCTATCGCCTAATATGCTCTTAAAACCCGAACAACGTCAAAAAATAGATGGTGGTAACGATCGAGAATTTTACAATACCCCTCGATTTGTTACCCATGTGGATGCCGGATTTATCGATCGATTAACCAATCTATATCGTGAAAGACTTACACCTAATACGCAAATCTTTGACATGATGAGTAGTTGGGTATCTCATCTCCCTGATGATATGGTATTTACCGAGATTCAAGGGCATGGTTTAAATGAAGAAGAACTAGCCAAAAATCCTCGATTCAATAGTTACTTCGTCCAGAATCTCAATCAAGATCTCCAATTACCATTAGCAGATGAGAGTTTTGATGCTGTCTTAAATACTGTCTCTGTCCAATATCTCCAATATCCCGAAGCTATTTTTGCAGAGATTTATCGGATTCTCAAACCAGATGGAACTGCGATCTTTAGCTTCTCCAATCGGATGTTTTATAATAAGGCGATCGAGGCTTGGCGGGATGGCAGTGAATCAGATCGAGTGGAGTTAGTCAAGGGGTATTTTCAATCTGTCAAGGGATTTAGTCCGCCTGAAGCGATCGTTTATGTCAGTCAAGTTCCAGATTTTTTGCGGTTAATTGGAATGCCTGGTGGCGATCCTTTTTATGCGGTAATTGCTCGAAAAATTGGGTGATAAGTTAGGATCGAAATGAACATGATAGACATTGCCCCTACCCTTAATTTCGATTCAGATCCCCGACTTCTCCAAGAAGCGGCTCGCGCTCCTCGGGTTTCCCGAGGGTTTAGCGAGACAAGACAGTCGGGGATCTAGCCTTTAATTTCGAGAGCTAAAACATGAGTATTCCCACCTCAAACCAGCCCATGAGAATTGGCGTAGCTCCAGACCGTATTCTCCAACAGCATCGTCACCGTCATCGCCCCAACCCCACCAGGTACGGGCGTAATCCAACTTGCCACATTTTTGACTGATTCAAAGTCCACATCGCCAACCAGCCGAGATTTACCAGTCGTCGGATCGACAATCCGATTGATCCCCACGTCGATAACTACCGCTCCAGGTTTGACCATTTCCGCCGTAATCATCTGCGTTCTACCGACCGCCGCCACCAAAATATCGGCTTCCCGACAGACAGCCGCCAGATCGGGAGTGCGCGAATGGGCGATTGTGACAGTAGCATCTGCTGCCAATAGCATCAATGCCAGCGGCTTACCGACTAAAATACTTCGACCGACAACTACAGCATGTTTGCCTCGGACATCTAACTGATATTCCGCCAGCAGCCGCATAACGCCCCCTGGAGTGCAACTTTGCAGTCCAGGCTCTCCTCTGACCAAACGTCCCAAATTGAGGGCATGGAGACCATCTACGTCTTTGTGAGGAGCAATTTCGTGTAAGAGAGCGACCGAATCAAAACCATCGGGTAAGGGTAATTGGACTAGAATACCATCTACGCGATCGTCAGCATTTAATTCATGAATTACCGCTGTCAGTTTTTCCTGGCTCACATCAGCGGGAAAATGTTGCCCAAAAGACCTCACACCAACTTTAGCGCAAGCTTTTTCTTTACCACCAACATAAGCAGCACTAGCCGGATTATCGCCAACCATCAGTACTGCTAATCCAGGTGGACGGCCGATTTTTGGCTGTAACTGGCCGATCTGCTGTTGCAGAGCATCCTGCATCTTTTGTGCCAAAGCTTTACCATCGAGAATTTGACCAGTGTGGTTGCTCATAATTATTTTAGACATTTAGCTGATAATATCGGTCGATAGTCGCCATAGTCACTCTTGTAGCGATCGACTCGGCTACTTGCTGCAAAGGATAATTGATATATTTGAAGTAGACTGACAAGGATCAAGGTAGAGAATCTGCCCCCTTAATAAATATATGCGTCAAATTGCTGTTTAGCTTTTCTAGATTTGTGATTTACGCTAGGTAATAACAGACGCTCTGCTTTGGAAGGTAGCAAAAATATTCTACCGTTGCTTTCAATATTACAACTAGTTAAGTTTGACCTGCTGTCACCATCACTCTGTTCAATGGACAAAGCTTGACGGACGCAGGCAAAAGTCAGTCAAATTGTGCGCTATTGCCGCAAGGCTAAATGTTTACAAGACGATTGCTAATGATTAATATTCTTGTCTTTAAAAATATACTTGTTGAGATCGAATGAAAATTACACTGATTAGTTCTTCCCTTGAGGTTGGTGGTGCAGAACGAGTCATGTCAATTATCGCCAATTATTGGGCAGCGAGAGGTTGGCAGATTACGATCCTCACTTTCGATGATGGTTCGGAACCACCATTCTACAATCTAGATAAACGCATTCATTATCGTCCTTTGGCGATCGAAAGTCGATCCGAACATCCACTGTTATCTGTGGGGCATAACCTCCATCGGGTTCGACTGCTCAAAAAAGCAATTGTCGCCAGTCGTCCACATGTAGTGATTAGTTTTGGTAATAAGACTAATATTATGACACTTCTTGCTTGTCAGGGACTCAAAGTAGCCACGATCGTCAACGAACACGTCCATCCCAAGTTTGGCGGACTCAGTAAAACTTGCCGATTGCTGCAAAAAGCAACTTATCATCAGGCTAGTCTGATTACAGTCCAAACCCATAATGCCTTGTCTTTTTTCCCTTCCTCAAAAGGCTACAACACTTTTGTGATGCCCAGCCCAGTCGCAATTCCGGAACCAGACACTGTCGACTCTCAATTATATACCGACGATCGATATTTGCTGGCGATCGGCGAGTTAATCCCCCAAAAAGGTTTCGATCTCTTGATTCAAGCCTTTGCCAAAGTTTGCGATCCTCATCCCAACTGGACTTTGACGATTTTAGGCGAAGGCGAGATGCGATCGGAATTGGAAGATTTATGCCGCCAATTAGGGTTAGAAGATCGGGTGTTTATGCCAGGAATTGTCAAAAATATCGATCTGCACTTGCGCAAAGCTGATATCTTTGCCCTCACATCGCGGTTTGAAGGTTTTCCCGTAACTTTGTGTGAGGCGATGGCTTGTGGTGTCCCAGTCATTGCTACCGATTGTTTAAGTGGACCGCGCGAGATCATCCATAATGGAATCGATGGTCTATTGGTAGTGTCGGAAAATGTTGATGCGATCTCCTCTGGATTAGATCTGTTAATGTCCGATCCTGTCAAACGCCAATACTTCTCTCATTACGCACCTAAAGTCCTCGATAGGTTTGGGATCGAGCCAGTGATGGCAATCTGGAATAATGCAATTAAACAGGTGATGGATCGACGTTGAGACAGCACTTTTCATTAATATGCAACGTTATTAGAGAGGAAAGGGGGGAGCGGGAAGCGGGGAAAGATTGTATTTCACTAGAGGAAAGTGCTTTAATTGAAAGTTGATACTCGATCGAGTTTGGAAAATATTCGATCTAACCACCTAAAACCTAAAACCTAACTCAATTGCAGTATTTCTCGACGCAACGGACGAACATTTCTACCCCTATAGAGAGCGCAGTTTCATCGAAGTCAAATCGAGGATGATGATGGGGATATGCGAGCGATCGATCGGGATTGGCAGAGCCGAGAAAGAAGTAGCAGCCAGGTACTTTTTGCAGGAAGAAAGACATATCTTCGCCGCCCATCGTTTGGCATTCAGGCACCACTCCTAATGGTGTTTCGACTAAATCGGTAGCAACCGATCGCACCAAATCAGTTATCTTCTCGTCGTTGATTAGGGGTGGATAAAACTTGAGATAATCTAACTTATAAGTTGCCCCATGCGCAGCACAAATTCCCGCCACGATCGATTCAATGCGTTGGTGAAAAAAGTCTGCTAAATTGGGACTAAAATATCTCACCGTCCCCGCTAAACTGGCCGTATCTGCAATGATATTGCGGGCAGTCCCAGCATGAAATTCACCTACTGTTACCACCGCCGAATCGATCGGATTGACATTTCGCGACACGATCGTTTGTAATGCATTGACAATTTGACTGGCGACGACGATCGAATCTACTGTCTGGTGTGGCATCGCTCCATGTCCGCCCTTACCTTGAATCGTCAGACTAAATCGCTCCACCGCTGCCATCAATGCGCCACTCCGCACGCCGATGGTGCCCAGCGGTAAGTTATTCCACAAATGCAGCCCGATGATGGCATTAACATCGGGGTTGGTGAGGACTCCCGCCTCAATCATCGGTTTGGCACCTCCAGGCCCTTCTTCAGCAGGTTGGAAGATGATTTTGACCGTTCCCGCAAAGTCGTTTTGATGTTGGGAAAGATAGTAAGCTGTCATCAGGGCGATCGCTGTGTGCCCGTCATGTCCACAAGCGTGCATCACCCCATCATGTTGAGACTTGTAGGGGACATCATTAGCTTCCTGAATTGGTAAGGCATCCATATCCGCCCGAATTGCCAGCGTCTTGAGTCTAAAACTGGTTTTCCGCCCCTGAATCATTGCCACAATGCCAGTTTTGGCAATTCCGGTGTGGTGAGGAATCCGCCATTCAGTGAGTTTACGGGCGATCGCGGCGGCGGTAAGCTGTTCCTTAAACCCCAGTTCGGGCTGTTGGTGAAGCTGTCGTCTGAAGGCAACTAGCTGCGGCTGTAAGGCTTGAATCCCAGGACGAATCTTATCGGGGTTAATTGGTTGGGTAGGCGCGTTAGTGGCAAACATTTGATTGTGGGGATGAATGAGCCAATTGTCGATCTCTAATCCGATCGAGTCAATTTTAACAAACATCAGGGGGATTCGGGTGTGGGGAAGGGGTAAAGGGTAAATGGTGGGAGGATGGGGAGGAAAGAGCTAGGACGCTTGCGTCCTACTCCCCACACCCCCACACTCCCACACCCCGACAGCCTCAACCAAAAAATTCATAGAAAATCGACTGGTCACATCTGACAGTTTGTTTTAAGATGGTACTAGTAGGCGAAGTCAATCATAAACTTCGATCGAGTCTCCCCAGTCAGCGATAACGCCAAGCATAGGGTTGAGTCATATTGACTTGCTGTTAGTAACATTCACTCATTGATGAAAGCAAGTCATAAATATATAAAAAATGAATGCCCCTGAGTGTAGAACAGATTAAAGTTCGCAGTCTAGTTTACCCAATCACCACAAGATAGGATCTCATGTATTTATATAGTTGGCATCGATTTAGAATCTAGCAATTAATTATGCCCAGTTGAGGGCAACCGATTCTCTTTCGAGCCGCTATATCACAGAGGCTTGCGCCCTTTCCCCTTTGACATTACTAACGTACGCCTGACTCTCCTTCAGCGACGCTATGCGAATAGTTTGCTAGCAATCGTCAGATCTGAGATCGATAGTATCAAAGTAACCAAAAGATAAATTGCAACCCGCAAACAGTCTCGATCGGCTTGGCTGGATTGTAGAATCGCTTCAACAAGTATGCACTATCACTATACTCACATCTCCAACCATGCAAAATCCAACATCAGATCGAGATATCCAGAGCCTTGAAAGTATCATGGATTCTAACGTCCTTGGCGATACGAATATCAACTACTCAAAAATCTTGATTACCCCCAAAGAACTCAAGGAAAAATTACCCCTATCGCCAGAATTAGAACAACGAATTGTTGATTATCGTCAACAGATTCAGAAAATCTTAGACTTCCAGGATAACCGTAAATTCATCGTCGTTGGTCCATGCTCAATCCATGATGTTGATGCAGCCTTAGAATACGCCCACAAATTAAAAGCTTTAGCCGATCGAGTCAAAGATAAATTCCTGCTGATCATGCGAGTTTACTTCGAGAAACCTCGTACCACTGTGGGCTGGAAAGGATTGATTAACGATCCAGATATGGACGAATCTTTCGATGTCGAAAAAGGCTTGTATACTGGTAGGAATTTACTGCTAAAAATCACTGAAATCGGCTTACCAACAGCGACAGAAGCACTCGATCCGATCGTCCCCCAATACCTCGACGAACTAATTTCTTGGGCGGCAATTGGTGCCCGCACTACCGAATCCCAAACTCACCGCGAAATGGCGAGTGGGCTATCGATGCCTGTCGGTTTCAAGAATGGTACCGATGGCAGTGTTAAGGTAGCCTTAAATGCTCTCCAATCAGCCAAACAACCACACAATTTCCTGGGTATCAATAAGCAGGGACAAGTCAGTGTTTTTCAAACCAGAGGTAATGCTTACGGACACATTATCTTGCGTGGTGGCGATGGGAAACCCAATTACGATCCAGTCAGCGTTCAAGCAGCAGAAACCGAACTGAAAAAAGCCGACTTACCACCACGAATTGTTGTCGATTGCAGTCACGGTAATTCTAATAAAGATTATCGCCTCCAGCCGATCGTCTTTGAAAGTACGATCCAACAGATTGTTAATGGTAATACCTCAATGGTTGGGATGATGTTAGAATCCAATCTTTATGAAGGTGGACAATCGATTCCCACAGATCTCAGTCAACTCAAATATGGCGTTTCGGTAACAGATAAATGTATTAACTGGGAAGACACCGAACGGATTATTCTCGCCGCGTTCGATCGATTGTAGTAACATCACAATCAACCCATATGAGTGGTGTTTCACCTGCACTGATCGTAGTCGGTAGAGGGTAGGGATAGAGGAATGTCAGAAAATGCTGACATTCCTCTATCCCTACCCTCTACCCAAATTATGCCAAGCTATTAGTGCTAACTGATGAACTTCTTTCCAAGCGATCTGATGTTCCTGGGCGATCGCCGCACAGTCATCATATTCGGGTTGAATATTGATAATTCGACCGTCATTAACTAAATTATTGCGCGCAACTTTGATCCGTACCGATCCATATTTAGTAACTACAGATTCTATCTCTCTAGGTAAGATCGATCGAGTCTGCCGATCTCGACGAATGCCTAATGTACTCGTTTCTGTAAAGACAATTTGTTCGCATTCAATCGATCGATCTTGCTGACAAATCACTGTGAGTAAAATACCCGATCGAGATTTTTTCATCCCAATCGGTTGGGTAAATACATCGACAGCACCAGCTTTAAATAATAGATCGAAAATGTACCCGATCGCTTGCGGATTGAGATCGTCAATTTGGGTAGTCAAAACTTCGATCGTCTCTAGACAGTCCTGACGAACTGAGGATGCCAAAGCTTTAGTCTCAGTACCCAACCACAGACGTAAAATATTCGGAATGGGTAACTCGATGGTTCCTGCACCCAAACCGATCTGCTGGAGTTGCATCGCTGGTGGTATGCCAAATTCAGTCGCTAGAGTCACCGCGATCGCCGCACCAGTTGGCGTGACTAATTCTCGATCGATCCCATTGCTATATACTGGCACCTGACGAGACGAAAATAATTTCAGAACAGCAGGCACGGGTACGGGTAAAATTCCGTGTGCAGCGCGAACTATACCGCCGCCAGTAGGTAATGGCGAACAATAGATTTTGGCAATATCCAGATAATCTAAACCCAAACAAGTCCCGACAATATCGACGATCGCATCGACAGCCCCAACCTCGTGAAAATGCACCTCAGATGGGTCAATACCGTGGACGGCACCCTCCGCGATCGCTAATTGACGGAAAACATCCAAACTCCACCTTTTCGCTCTGTCTGGCAAATTCGCACCAGTTATCAGCTTCTCGATTGCGGGTAAATTCCGTTGAGGGGTATCGTAGTGATGATGGTGATGGTGGTCTGAATCTTTAGCTACGCTGCTAACTGGTGTGGGATGATGATGGTGAGTATGAGTATGTCCATGTTCACGATCTTGGGAATGTTGATGTGAATGTTCGAGATCGTGCGAATGCTCATCGTCATGAGAATGTCCGAGATTTGATGATTTAATCGCCGTCAAATCTACATGTACCTTAGTGGCAATTTGTCCATTGTGATGAATTTTTTCTGCCCAAAGCTGGTATTCATTTGCAATCCCCAATCGAGCAAGCTGAGTGGTTAAATATTCTACAGGTACGCCAGCATCTACCAATGCACCCAGACACATGTCCCCAGCGATTCCAGTTTGGCATTCTAAATAGGCGATTTTAATCATGTGGGAATTAGAAATTGGGTTACAGACTTAACGATTAATTGCGATTGGTGTCGATCGAACAGATATCGGCAGATAATTTAATTATGTAACTGTCCGACTAATAATTGCTAGGCAAAAATCCGAATAGTTATGTGAGATCGTTGGCGTAGCAGCTCGGAACGAGAATCGACAAATACTAGCGATTGACTGCTCCCACCCATCAGAATTTCACTTTCAACTTTCAACTAAAAACATGGCTACTATTTACGAAATTCATCCTCAGACACCACAGATCAGAAAGATCGATGAAATTGTTGCAGCATTGAAAGATGGTGCGGTGATGCTATATCCCACGGATACAGTTTACGCGATCGGGTGCGATCTCAAGTCAAAAACAGCAGTCGATCGAGTCCGTCAGATCAAGCGGATGTCCAATGATAAACCCTTGACTTTTTTATGTCAGTCTTTATCGAATATCTCCGAATATGCAGTAGTCTCCGATGCTGCTTATCGATTGATGAAACACCTGATTCCGGGTACTTACACATTTATATTACCAGCCACCAAACTCGTTCCCAAAATCGTTCAAGATCCCAAACGCAAAACCACTGGAATTAGAGTACCCAAACATTCACTCTGTCAAATCCTACTAGAGAACTTGGGAAATCCGATAATTTCAGCATCTGCACACGTTCGAGATGATGATGGTTATCAGCCAACACTAGGGATTGAAAAAGCGAGATTATTCGACCATCTGGATAAGTTAGTCGATATTATCATCGATAATGGCTCGGAATCTAGCATGGAAGGCTCGACAATCTTGGATATGACAAATGACCCTCCCGAAGTACTTCGGGAGGGTCTAGGCTATGCTGAAGTGGTATCCTGGCTTTGATTAGTGGCAAACGCGCAGTAGATAGAAAATTGTTGTTAAGGTTTCATCAGGTAACTGTGCCATAGATTTTAGAGCAGGTGTTGGAAAGTTAGCAACAATTACCACAGCTTTTAGCCACTAACCTGAACTTGTCCATCGACAACTCGAACCGAAAAAGTCTGTAATTTCACAGATGCATCGTCTAAACATTCGCCTGTCAACAGACTAAAATTTTGCTTGTAGATTGGGGATGCAACTTTGGGAATGCCATTCCGATCTCCGACAATGCCTCTAGATAAAACGTATGCTTTACTAAACGGATCGTAATTTCCGATCGCATATACATCCGTCCCTTCACCGACTCTAAAAACAGCGATCTGTTGACCGTTTACTAAGGCACAAACACCTGTATTTGGTAAAATTCGTTCTAAGGGACAGATTGTTGTCCACTGTTGAGTTGTTGGCTCAATCGATTCTGTTTGTGACATTAATTAGAGGTTAGGATAACAGCTTAAGACTTATTTTAACGTGAGTTTCCTGGCTTATGCCAAGACTCACGTTAAATCCCTCAGTTGTGGTAGCTAGAGCCGATCGAGTATAAATGTTAATTTTTCACTCAATAAATTGACATGTGGTACTCGGATGATGGTTGCATGATTGGAGCCAGGGAGGGCCTCTAGTTCGACACCACCTGTGGCGAGATTATCCCAATTTAGGGTGAGATTAACTGCTAGCTTTTGAGGTTTTTCATCAGAATAAAATAAAGTTACGCGACCGGGATAGGTTGATGGAGCTACATAATCCGTGAAAGCACGAGCGTTAGTCCAATAGACATCCAAACTACCCGCTTCTGACAGAGATCGTTTGATGTAGCGCAAATAAAATTGATAGGGAAGTCGTAATTTGCCAAACGTACGATGGATACGCAGACCATTGCGGAGATAGTCGATTCGTTCGTGTGAACTCAATCTCAAAAATTTAGCTAGTCGCGAATGATTGCGGCGTGGTTTGTCTGGGGGCGATGCGCTGTACTCGGCTGTTTCCCTCGATCTGGGCGCACTAGTATCGATGATAGCCAGCAGTTTGACTTCTTTCCCCAACTCGTGAAGTTGACGGGCGATCTCAAAGGCAACGAAACCACCAAATGAGTAACCACTCAAATAATACGCACCTTCTGCTTGAACTCGTAAAATTTCTTCAATATAATTAGCTGCCATCTCCGTTATCGAAGTCACAGGCGGCGTGCGTCCGTCCATTCCTCTTGGTTGTAGGACATAAAAAGTTCGGTTCGATCGAATCCGATCGGCTATTTCTCGATAAAATAAGACGCTTCCAGAGACATCATGGATGAAAAACATGGGTGGATCGATCGAGTCACCTTGCTTAATTTTTACTAGAGAATTCCATACTGGTAACTGGAGATTCAATCGAGCGATATTTGCTATTGTGGGTGCGATCGTTGTCGCTAGTTCGGCAATTGTTTGGGATTGAAATAATGTTGCTAATGGTAGATTTACTCCCCAGATACGATCGATTTCGCCAAACATATTTACCGCCAATAGTGAATGACCGCCTAAGTCAAAGAAGTTATCATGAATTCCGAAATCTTCTAGACCTAATACTTTCGTCCAAATTAATAGTAATCGTGACTCGATCGAGTTTCTGGGTGCGACTCGCTCGGTTTGGAGCTGGATAATAGCAGTAAGATCCGGTACTGGCAAGGCGTGCCGATCGATCTTACCATTTGGGGTCGTTGGGAAATCAGCCAGCATTACCCAGGCGGAAGGGAGCGACTGACGCGGCAATTTTTGCGCGAGGAAGTCATGTAAATCCCGAATTTGCGGCGGCGATTGCTGACGATCGGGGATGATATAGACGACTAGACGTTTATCGCCAGGAGTATCTTCACGCACGATCGCGACTGTCGATCGAATCTCTGGATGCGTGGCTAATAAGCTTTCGATTTCACCTAATTCGATCCTTACGCCCCGCAGTTTGACGAGATCGTCGAGCCGACTGAGATATTGGATCTTGCCGTTGGGTAGATATTTGACTAAATCGCCAGTTTTGTACAAGCGCGCCTGTGGTGCGGTACTAAAGGGATTGGTGATAAATTTCTGAGCGGTTAAATCGGGACGATTCGGCTTTGCCGAGGCTACGCCAACGAGATATCCTGTAGCCAAACAATCGCCACCGATATATAATTCCCCTGGAACCCCGATCGGGACGGGTTGCAGATGGGAATCGAGAATATAAGTTTGGATATTATCGATCGGTCGTCCGATCGAAACTGTGGCAGGATCGAGATCGTCAACTCGATCGATCGTCACCCACACCGTTGCTTCTGTTGGCCCATAGAGATTCCACACCGACTCACTTCTGGCGATGAGCTGACTGGCGAGATCGGTTGATAAAGCTTCTCCACCGCAGAGAATTTTTTTGAGCTGAGATTTACCAGTCCAGCCAGCGGCGAGGAGTAGTTGCCAAGTAGTGGGAGTAGCCTGCATGACTGTGGCTTGCGACTCGGTAAGTAGTTGTAATAATCCACGACCATCCCTGACGATTTCTCGACTGGCGAGGACGATTTTGGCACCGACAGTCAGCGGTAAGTAGAGTTCGAGGACGGCAATATCGAAGGAAATCGTGGTGACACTCAGCAGCGTGTCCCGTTCTGTCAAGCCTGGTTTGCGCTGCATGGCATTCAAAAAGTTCGTTACAGATCGATGGCAGATCTGCACGCCTTTGGGTTTGCCTGTCGAGCCGGAGGTGTAAATGGTATAGGCGAGATGTGCTGATGTTACTTGCTGCGGGAGGTTGGCAGTATCTTGTCGATCGATCCTCTCCCAATCGGCATCCAAACAAATTACTCGCGTAGCGATCGATGGTAATGATGATAATAATGCTTGTTGTGTCAGCAAGATCTCAACACTCGCATTCGCCACCATATAACTGAGCCGTGCCACTGGATAACTCGGATCTAGCGGCACATAAGCCCCACCTGCTTTCAATACCCCTAGCAATCCCACCACCATTTCCAAAGAACGCTCGACGTAAATCCCTACCAAGACATCTGGTTTGACCCCCAATCCTTGAAGATGGCGGGCTAATTGATTCGATCGATCGTTCAATTCTCGATAGGTGAGTTGTTGCGCTTCAAATACTACGGCGATGGCATCAGGATTTTTGGCTACCCGTTCCTCAAATAATTGGTGGATGCAAGCTTGAGGATATGCTGTTTGAGTTTGATTCCAGTCATAAAATTTCTGCTGTTCGGCGGTTGTCAGTAGGGGTAAACTAGCGATCGACTGCTGAGGCGCGACAACAATTGCGGCGAGTAATGTTTGGAAATGTCCTACCATTCGCTCGATCGTTGCAGCTTCAAACAGATCGGTATTGTAGGTAAAGATGCCGACTAAACTATCGGCTTGTTTCTCTAAAGCCAGAGACAGGTCGAATTTGGCCGTCTGTCGTGGCAGCGCGTAGGGACTAGTAATTAAATTAGCTAGTTGAATCTGTCTTGGCTCGACATCCTCCTCAAACCCAAACAGTACCTGAAAGATCGGTGAATAGCTCAAATCTCGCTGGGGCTGCAATCGATCGACCAACACATCAAAGGGTAAATCTTGATGGCTATAAGCCCCCACTGCCATCCGTTCGATCCGCTCCAGCAATTCGTGAAAACTTGGATTGCCAGAGAGATCGCCCCGCAATACTAAGGTATTCACAAAACAGCCGATCGATTCGGCAATTTCTCGTCGATCGCGATTAGCAACAGGTACGCCGACGATGAGATCTTCACTACCTGTATAGCGATAGAGCAAGATATCGAAGGCGGCTAACAGAGTCATAAATAATGTCACTCCGGCTTGCCGACTCAGTTGAGTTAACGATCTGATTAATTCTCGATCGACTGTAAATGAGACGGAGCTGCCAGTAAATGTTTGAATGGCTGGGCGAGGACGATCGATCGGTAGCGATAGTATTGGGGGCGCACCTGCAAGCTGCTGTTGCCAATAGGCGAGGTGTGAATCGAAAACTTCGCCCTGGAGCCATTGTCGCTGCCACAAGGTAAAGTCGGCATACTGAATCGGCAATGCTGGTAATTCGGGAGATCGATCGTCGCAATATGCTTGATAGAGGGACTCTAACTGTGCGGCAAAAATCCCCATCGACCAACCATCAGCGGCAATATGATGAATTGTCACCAGCAAAATCTGTTCCTGCGGGCTAATTTGCGCTACACAGCCGCGCAGCATTAGATCTTTCTCTAGATCGAAGGTGTGGAGGATTTCTTGTTGTAGCCGTAATTCGAGATCGGCGGCTGGAACTTGAAAATCCAGCACTAATAACTCGACCGATCGAGGTGGCCGAATGACCTGCACTAAGCGATCTCCAGTACCGCTAAAATTAGTCCGTAAGACTTCATGATGGGCGACAATTGCATCTAGAGCTTGCTGTAATGCTTGCAGATCGAGCGTGCCAGTTAATCTGGCGAGTACGGGAATATGATAAGCTCCAGCGTCCGGATCGAGGCGTTCTAAAAACCATAACCGTTGTTGGGAGAATGATAGCGGTAGCGGAAGATCTGGGGTACGGCGGGGAATTGTTGTTAATCCGATCGGACGAGCGGCTACAGATGTGGCTAATTCCGCGATCGTCGGCGTTTGCCATAGTTGTTGGAGCGATATCTCTAGATCGAGAGTGGTGGCGATCTCCATTACTAATTTGATGGCGAGGAGGGAATGTCCGCCTAGTTCAAAGAAATTATCGTGGATGCCCACTCGCTCTAATTTGAGCAGTTTCGACCAAATTGTCACCAACTGCTGCTCTAGCGGTGTTTTTGGTGGACTGTAGCTGGTATTTGCACTAGTAAAAGCATCACGATCGGGTGTGGGTAAAGCGTGACGATCGATTTTGCCATTTGGTGTTAGCGGTAGCGAGTCGATCTGTACGAACGCTGATGGCACCATATAATTTGGCAGCTTTTGGGCGATAAAATCTCGCAATTCACTAATTTGCGGTGGTGTAGTGCGATCGCTCATCCAGTAAGCGACTAACTGTTTGTTGCCAGGAGTATCCTCTCGGACGATAACTGTCGATCGGGAAATCGCTGGATGTTGACTCAGCACGGTTTCGATTTCGCCCAGCTCGATCCGAAAGCCCCGAAGTTTGACTTGGTTATCGATCCGCCCGATATATTCGAGCTGACCATCTGGTAGATACCGTGCCAGGTCGCCTGTTCGATACAAGCGGGCGGTCGGACATGCACTAGACGGATTGGGGATAAATCGGGTGTTGGTGAGTTCGTCTCGTTGCCAGTAGCCCCGCGACACACCAGCTCCGCCAACATACATTTCGCCGATCGCGCCAATTGGCAAGGGTTGCAGGTAAGGATCTAAGACATAAACTTGCAAGTCAGGAATCGGACGACCGATGAAACTGCGACGAGTGCGAACGTCTTCACAAGTTAGCGGTCGATAAGTTACATGCACAGTAGTTTCCGTGATGCCATACATATTCACCAACTGCGGAAATTTGTCGCCATGTCGATCGAACCAAGGTTTGAGGCTGGATAGATTTAGAGCTTCGCCACCAAAGATCGCCAATCGTAACTTTAACTTGTGACTGAGGGGAGATCTGGCATCGCTGGTAATTAACCGATCGAACGCCGATGGGGTTTGATTGAGGACTGTCACCCGCTCGGATATTAATAATTGATAAAATGCGTCGAGATCGCGACTGACTGCATAAGGCACGACAACCAATCGCCCACCATGCAATAATGCTCCCCAAATTTCCCATACCGAAAAGTCAAAGGCAAAAGAGTGAAATAAAGTCCACACATCTTGGCAATCGAATCGATACCAGTGTGCTGTAGCGGTAAATAGCCGGACGACATTACTGTGGGTAACTAGTACTCCTTTGGGATTCCCAGTAGAACCGGAAGTATAGATAACGTAAGCTAAATTGTCGGCGGTTCCAGCTAGGTCTAGATTAGTAGTTGGGTAGCGATCGATAGTTGAGAGGTCTGTATCTAGACAGATCGCTCGATTGCAGTTTGGTAAATTACCCAGCAAACTAGAATCAGTCACCAGGATGGTTGACTGGGCATCAGTGAGAATATACGCTAGCCGATCGGTTGGAGTGCTAGGATCTAGTGGTAGATAAGCTCCTCCCGCTTTGAGGATACCCAAAATACCAACTACCATCTCTACCGAACGTTCGACACAAATCCCTACCAATACTTCCGGCTGGACACCTAAACTTTGCAAGTGATGGGCGAGTTGGTTCGATCGATCGTTCAATTCTCGATAAGTGAGTTGTCGCTCTTCAAATACTACTGCGATGGCATCAGGATTTTTTGCTACTCGTTCCTCAAATAATTGGTGGATGCAGGCTTGAGGGTATGCTGTTTGAGTTTGATTCCAGTCACTCAATTGCTGCTGCTCTGCGGCTGTCAGTAGGGGCAAACTGGAGATCGACTGCTGAGGATCGGCAACAATTCCTGCTAATAAAGTTGTGAAATGTCCCGCCATCCGCTCGATCGAATCGAGATCGAATAAATCGGTGTTATATTCAAATCGGCAAACTAAACCAGTATTTGTCTCGGTAAGATCGAGACAAAGATCGAAAGCCACAACTTCTCGATCGATCTTCATTTCGGCTAACTTTAAGCCCTGATGTGTTTGCCAGACTTTTTCCGGCTTTCTTAATTGAAATAACGTCTGAACTAGCGGTAGATGACTTAAATTTCTCTCCGGTTGCAGTTCTTCGACTAATTTTTCAAAAGGAATCTCCTGATGCGTATAAACTTCTAGCGCAACTCGACGCACTTGGGCTAAAATATCTTCAAAGGTTGAATCTGCGGCTAATTGGGTTCGCAACACTAATGTATTAATAAATACCCCAATTAGGTTTTCTGTTTCTAATCGATCGCGTCCGGCGATTGGGGTGCCGACAATAATATCTGTCTGCCCTGAATATCGATAGAGTAGCACCTGATAGGCTGCTAACAAGGTCATAAATAAGGTGACATTATGATTTTGACTTAGCTGTTTTAATGACTGGGTTAAATCTAAGGATAAGACGTGAGTACATGTAGCTCCATTAAAAGTTTGCACTGGTGGGCGCGAACGATCGGTCGGCAATGCTAATATTGGTAATTCCCCACCGAGCTGTTGTTTCCAGTAGTCTAGTTTCAGTTGATAGTCTGAATGCTTAAATTGTTGAATTTGCCAATTAGCAAAATCTGAATATTGAATCTCTAAATCTGGTAAGGACGATGTTTTGTCTTGGCTATAAGCATCATAAAGTCTCGTCATTTCGTCTAAAAGTACATCCATCGACCAAGCATCAAATATCGAGTGATGGAAGGTGAGTAATAAGATATATTCATCGACTGCTAGTTTGACTAAGCCTGTTGTAAATAAACAATCCTTGGCTAGATCGAATTGATGTTGGGCAAATTGTCGTAATAATTGTTGGAGCGGACGATCGCGATCGGCGATCGATTGCTTACTCAGATCGGTTATGGCTAAATTTAGCTTAATTTCTGGACTAACTACGATCGTGGGTCGTCCGTCCACTGAAACAAAGTTACTGCGTAAAACTTGATGACGACGAATGATTTCATTCAGGCATCGCTCTAAAACTGAAATATTTAATTCCCCGTCAAGATGAATATTTGCCGGACGATTGTAAATCCAATTTTCTGGCTCTAATAGACTCAAAAACCATAGTCTTTGCTGGGAAAATGATGCGGGTAAATTACCAGATCTACTACCAGGTAAGATGCGATTGTTATCTGGGAGTTGCTGGTTTTTTGAATGTAATTTTTGTTCTAAAAGTTGTCGCTGGACTGGGGACAGTCGCGCGATCCGCTGTTGAAGTAATTCGTTCATGTTACTGGGAAGAAATCGGGGTCGGGGTTTGGGCTTGGACTTGAAAATGCGCGATCGATCTAACTTAATGACTGTATCGATCGCGTAAATTTCGATCGAGTAGTTGATTGCAGTCTTTAACTGTTATCGATGCTGATGATAATAAACCATCATGTTCTGTTAAATATTTCATCTGGTTCTCCACTGCTGCTTGAGCTGCAAATAAGCAAGGTGTACTATAATTGACGATCGAAACTCCGGCTGTTTGTAGTTGAGTGAGATTGTAAGCGGGAGATTTGCCGCCAGCGATTTGGTTAAAGACTAATGGGATACTTATTTCCCGCCTGAGAGACTCAATTACTGTAAGGTCTTTAATCCCATCTGCTAGTACTGCATCCGCACCCGCTGCGGCAAAAGCTTTTGCCCTGCGGATAATTTCATCCAATTCAGTCGCATCAGTTCTGGCGATCGTAAATAAATTGCGGCGGGTAGAAAGAACTTTAGTTAATTTCTCTAGAAAATCATCTAAATCCATCAATAATTTGCCGTCAACGTGACCACATCGACGCGGACGTTTCTGATCTTCGAGGATGATACCTGCCACGCCGATCGATTCCAATGATGCCACTACATGACATGCAACTTCGGGATCGACATAACCATCGTCGATATCGACTAATAATAAGTGATGGGGTAAGATGTTTTTCACCCGTTGGACGAAGGCAATGATATCTGACCAAGCAATAAAACCAATATCTGGCAAACCATAGTGACTGGCTGCAAAGCTAAAACCGCTAATAAATATCCCATCGTAATATTTACCAGCAATTGCCGCTGAAAATACATCATAAACTCCAATGAAAGGGATGATACCTCGACCTCTTACTGCTTGCTGCAATGGAGAAATATTATCGATCGGATACTGCATGAAAACCTCCAAAGATCGAACTGTTAATATCCACTCGAACCAGAACTGTTACTAATTTCCTTGTCTGTTATGGCAGCTTTCAATCGAATCAGGTACTACTAGCTACTATCTTTACTAAGAATACCCCTCACTAGGATAGGAACCGCTATGTCGATTCGAGATCTGCAAGCATCTGTGCTAGCGTTTCATCATCGATTTGGGCTGCTTGAAGTTGGGTAATCTCGATCGCCATCTCCGCTAGCGTCGCTCGTCCAAAGAAAATCATCAGTGGCAACTCTACTTGCCAAATCGATCGAATCCGATTGATGATTTGTGCAGCAGCGAGCGATTCTCCACCCAGTTGAAAGAAATTATCTGCCATGCCGATCGATTCTACCCCCAATACTTCAGCCCAAATCCTAGCTAGTGATATTTCGATCGAGGTTTGTGGGGCGATAAAATCGGCTCTGGGAAGTTTGGGATCGGTAGCTTGTAAACTGAGCTTTTCGGCTAACCCGATCCGTTGCAATTTACCCGTCGCGCCTTTGGGAATCTCTTGGACAAATACTACCACACGCGGCACTTTAAAATCAGCCAATCTCTCGGCTACAAATTGTTTAATTGCTAGTTCGGTAGTTGTCGCCTGTGGTTTGAGAACGATTGCCACGCCGACTTCTTCACCCAATAGCGTATGTGGTGCGGCAAATGTCACGACTTGGGCAATGGCGGGATGCTCCATCAGCACTTCATCTACCTCTTGTGGCGAAATTTTCTCGCCACCACGATTGATAATTTCCTTAATTCGCCCGCGCAAAAATAGATAACCATCGGGATCGAAATAACCCAAATCGCCAGTGCGAAACCACCCATTAATAAACGCGGTGGCATTTGCTGTTGGATTTTGCTCGTAACCTGAAGTAACATTATCGCCCCGAATACAGACTTCGCCTACTTGCCCGATCGCTAATTCCGCCCCAAACCGATCGAGAATAGTCATCTCTGACCCCACCGGAACGCCGACAGAGCCTGCTTTTCTGCTGCCAGGTGGGAGGGGATTGCTAGCCATCTGATGAGCGGCTTCTGTCATCCCGTAGGCTTCGATCGTCGGTGTATTAAAGGTTTCTTCCAAGCTGCTCATCACTGGTGCTGGGAGTGAAGCGGAAGAAGAGCGAATGAATCGCAACGGATGCTGGCGGACGATCTCCAGATTGGCTGCTGCTCTGGCTAATACCTGTTGATGGATCGTCGGTACCGCCGAGTACCAGGTGGGCGAAAAGGTGGCAATCCAGTCAAAAAAGTCAGCACCAGAGAAGCCTGGGGTACAAATAATGCTAGATCCGCCACTCAGGGATGAGAGTAGCACGCCGACTAGTCCATGAATATGAAATAATGGCATCACATTCAACGCCCGATCCGCTGCGGTTAAAGCCAAAGTCGTGCGAATATGCTGGGCTGAACTACACAGGTTTTGCTGGGTGAGCGGTACTAATTTGGGTCGAGAGGTGGTGCCAGAAGTATGTAATACTAAAGCGATGTCGGTTGGTTTTGCAACTGTATTGGGAGGGGGAGCGTCAATTTCCGTGCCTGTGAGGGTAAATATGCCCGCAGGTGCCCCTGGGATGGGACTTAATTCAACGATCGCAATTCCTAGCCTTTTAGCGACTTCACGCGCCGGAGAGTCTAGATCTGCGGCGATAATTAAGGCTTTGGGCTGAAGATCCGACAGGTAAAAATTAAATTCTCGATCGCCATAAGCGGGATTTAATGGGGCACAAGTAGCATGTGCGGCAATGGCTAAAAAGGCTACTGCCATTGTCGCGCCATTTGGTAGTACTAGCGCAACTCGATCCGTTCTGCTGATGCCCCAACAACGAAGCATGGTGCCAATTTCAGCAATCTGTCGATCGAGCTGACTATAGCTGAGGGGCTGATGTCCTGGCGCGAGGAGCGCAATTGCATCAGGAGTCTTGCGGGCGATATCTGCTAAAAGCACAGACAAAGTGGCTGGCACATTGACGCTGTGAGGCAAGTTCATATCGAGTCGATGGCGAAAAAAGCTAAAACTGTAAGTACTAGGACTACTGTAATTGTAGTCAAATTTACCGTAATTTAATTTTTAGCTTTTCTATAGCTTTTGTCTTAATTCTTTATATTGATTGTAAAATTCTCCCAACTTAGGTGATTCCCGATAAAGAATATACCCACTAAGCCGGACGAATCAGAACATCCCATTTAGGGAGTAGTGGGTTTCGTTCTAATCTTTTTTCCACCTCTTTCATTGCTGACTTATTGAGTGAAATACCTTTTTGATAAATCG